>NZ_LOVS01000147.1:0-201389 GCF_001523835.1 Burkholderia sp. ABCPW 14
ATAGAGGATCGCGTTGAGCACTTGCAGGTTCGGCAGGCTCACATTGCCTCGCTGTCGCGGCAGGCAATGTTCGATCTGTTTGAATTGGGCTTCGGAGATTTCCATCCCCGAAGCATAACCTTAAATCAATGTGTGTGAACACGCCCTAGCCGGATCGACATCGCAGCACTCACGATAACCACCGTTCGCCGACGGCGGCTTCTGCCGATGACTCGTCCTCAATTGAATACACCGAATGACCGTTCCGATTTGCTACCTACCCTTGGAACCCCGACTGCTCGACCGGTAGCAACGGGTCGATAGGATCCCCTGTCTTCCGCGCTCCAGCGGCTCGTTACCTCAAACGTTAGATGCTCGATATTTATCAGACATACATCACCAC
Source organism: Burkholderia sp. ABCPW 14 (assembly GCF_001523835.1). Lineage (NCBI taxonomy): Bacteria > Pseudomonadati > Pseudomonadota > Betaproteobacteria > Burkholderiales > Burkholderiaceae > Burkholderia > Burkholderia sp. ABCPW 14. Next base: position 383 of record NZ_LOVS01000147.1, read on the forward strand.
TGCAAAGTGGTTAAATGACAACCAAGGGGTTGTCGGTGTTGCCATCTTCGCGGTAACCCTCGGGCTTGGATGGATCAGTGGCATCTTCTCGGCACTTCGTCGCAGGCCGAAGTTCAAGATTCGATTGATTGATGGCCCGACTTTTGTATGCACATTTCGTATAGGCAAAAGGCAAAATGAATTCGATATTCATAGAACCGGAGTCGCGCTGTATTTAAAGATTGCCAATATTGGATCGGCAGCGTCGAGCATCGAACGGATATCGGTCGGGTATCACTGGTACGTCACTCCATTCACACGATCTTGGTTCAAGTATGGGATTGGATGGTTCTGGCTACACGACCAGGCTGTCGCCATATCGGATTTTCAGGCCACGATCGGCGATAACATCAAATTCTATCCATTCTTGACTCAGAGAAGCATTCATGCGCCGACTCCTGTCTCGACATATCTGGAGCCTGGTCAATCCGAAAATGGGGTTGTTTATTTCGAGCAATCAGACAGTTGGGGTGGTTGCTTTCCTACGGCGGGCGCTAAAGGAACTCGAATCAAGATCTGTTTGCGAGATGTTTTTGGTGGGAAACATGTTGCTCGTTTCACGATTCCAAATGTCACACTGGAATATGCCAGAAAGTACAACCCATCATTCGGAAAAACACTCGCGGAACTCCGCAACGAACCACTACCTCACGATGCGAACTTATAGCCCTTCCATCGGGAGGCGCTGTCCAGAGTACGGCCATCTAAAGCGGCCTCACAAACGCCCGCACCTGAGCAGAAGCTAAGGCCGACAACGTCTAGACCAATTCAGCGGGGTAAGCGCCCGTTGTAGCCCGGAAGCGGTCATAGTGGCGTCAGAAATCCGAACGGCAGTTCCGGGTCGGAAAGCGCCCTCCGTCTCCCACAAATCTACGAAGCAATTTTTTACGGGCGTTCATGGGCGATCGCTCGCGACGTGTCGGCGGATGAGGCGAAGTCGTTCGACCGCATCCTCGGACGCGGTGATGAACGTCACGTCTTTCGTCTATCGCAGACGCCGCGTCAAGGCGCTCACGAGAATCACCTGCTCGATGTTCGTGATGGTCGGCTGACGTCGACGTCGATTGCGATTGCGATATCGCCAATGCGACATTCCGTGTGGAATGCCGCGGCCCGCGATTGTTCGACGCGGCTCGACATATCGTCCGAAGCGCGCCTCGATCGCGACGCCATTCAACGCAAGTCTGATGCGGCAAGCGCTGCGCGAACGCGAAAGACGCCCGCGCCCATGTGCATCGGCCATGCACGTTCCCGATAAGCATTTCGCAAATCGATGTTTGTTCGGCCGCGAGCGATTCCCTAAGCTTGGCGTCTGCCGCGCGATCGTGCGCGGCCGCGTCATTCGTCATTCGAGAGGCCGCCGCCGATGAGCCGTCCCGCTTTTCCGCCGTCGTTCGCCGTGCGCCGTCGCGCGTTGCGATGCGTTGCCGCCGCCGTTTCGGGTGCTGTGCTGGCCGGGCGCTTCGCGTCGGCGCTGGCCGCGCAACAGACAACGGCCGCGGCGGCAGGCGTCGACGTGTCCGGCGTCACGCTCGTGCTCGGCGACCAGGCGGGCGGCCTGCGCGCGCTCGCCGAAGCGGCGCGCGTGCTGAACGACACGCCGTATCGATTCCGCTGGGCGAATTTCCAGGGCGCGGCGCCGCTCTTCGAGGCCCAGCGCGCGGGCGCGATCGACCTCGCGCCTGCGGGCGACCTGCCGGTGCTCACGGCCGCGCTCGGCGACCCGGCGCTGCGGATCGTCGCGACGCGCGTCGGTTCGCCGGCGTCGCTCGGCATCGTCGTGCAGCTCGATTCGCCGGTGCGCGGCGTCGCCGATCTGAAAGGGCGGACGGTCGTCGTGTCGTCCGCGCGCGGCAGTATTTCGCAGTACCAGCTATACGGCGCGCTCGAGGAGCGCGGGCTGTCGCGGCAGGACGTCGACGTGCGCTTCGTGCTGCCCGTCGACGCGTTCGCCGCGTTCGAAGCGAAGCGGATCGATATCTGGGCGACGTTCGATCCGTACTATGGGCACGTCGTCAGGCGCGGCGCGCGCGTCGTGCGCGACGGCGGCGGCATCAATTCAGGTCTCGCATTCCTGACGTCGCCCGTCGGCACGCTCGAAGACCGCGCGAAGCGCGCGGCGCTCGCCGACGCGCTTGCGCGGCTCGAACGGGCGGGCCGCTGGGCGCTCGCGCATCCGGACGATTACGCGAAAGTCTACGCGTCGCTCACGCGCCTTTCGCTCGATACGGCCGCCGACATCACGCGCCGCGCGGCGCTCGCGCAGCGGGCCGTCGGCGCGGCCGACATCGCGACGCTGCAGCAGGTTGCCGATCGCGCGTTGCGCGACGCGATCCTGCCGCGACGCGTCGACGTCGCATCGATCGCGGTGCAACGTATCGGCGCGGTCTGATCCGCGCGCAGCGGGCGACGGGTGGCGGGTGACGGGCGGCGAGCGACCGGCGACGGGCGACGGGTGACGGGCGGCGAGCGGCGAGCGACGAGCGTGGCGCGAGCCGCTTTTACCTGCCGCCCTTGCGATACGCGTCGGCCTCGATGATCGGCACGCCGCGCCAGCCCCAATACACGCGATGTCGACGGATCTGGCCGTTCTCGATCTCCATCGTCTCGACGAAATCCATCTGCTCGCCCGTCGGCGTCGCACGCGGGCACGCTCGGATCAGCCGCTTGCGGTCGTTGAAATAGCCAACACGATGGCGCGTGCGCGCGTCCGGCTTGCGCGTCGCCGCCTTCTCGAGCCGCGCGCGAATCCGGTCGCGTCCTTCGAGCATGCCCGATGTGGCCGTTTCCTCCGAAATTTCGCACCGCGACCTATTCTGTATTCGGAGGCGATTCGCGCGGCCCGAGCGCCATTCCCATGGGGCCGCATCCGGCAAGGAGACGACATGAGCGCGCAACTGAACCATACGATCGTCTGGTGCCGCGACAAGCGGCGCTCGACGCAATTCCTGACGGACATCCTCGGCTTGCCTGAGCCCGTTCCGTTTGGCCCGATGCTGGTCGTGTCGCTCGCGAACGGCGTGTCGCTCGACTTCCACGAAAGCGACGATCCGATCTCGACGCAGCATTACGCGTTCCTCGTCGGCGACGACGAATTCGATCGCGCGTTCGCGCGCATTCGTGAGCGAGGGCTCACATATTGGGCCGATCCGGCGAAGCGCCACGCGGGCGAGATCAATGCGCACAGCGGCGGGCGCGGTGTGTATTTCGACGATCCGGACGGTCACTTCCTCGAACTGCTGACGCAACCCTACGATTTGGGAACGGGGGGCTGACTTTTCCGACGCTTGTCTCGCCCGGCGGGACCGCGACCGGCCGCCACGGAAAACACCGCCAACCGCGTCTCGATCCACTTGAGCAACTCGAGCGGAGCGGGGGCGAGCGGACGCCCCGACTTGACGAGCAGCCGCGCATGCGTGCTCTCGAACAGCGGATGGGCGATCGGAACCGTCGTCAGCTCGCCGTTCGCGATTTCCCGGTACGCAGCGAATTCTCCGATCAGCGTGATGAAGTTCTCGGCGGTGACGACGCGCTTCAGCGCGGTGAGCGAATTCGTCGTCATCGTCGGCCGAATCTCGATGTTCTCGGCCAGTTCCAGCATCCTGACCACGTGACCGATGCCGAACGTCGGCGGCATCAGCGCGAGTGGGTACGCGCGAAGATCGTCGATGGTCGCCGGCCGCTTTCGCCGCGCCAGCGGATGATCGCGGCGCAGCAGCAGAACGACCGGCTGCCGCGAGCTCGTGCGATAGGCGATGAGCGGATGGGGCGGCGGATTGTATGCGAGCCCGATGTGCGCGCGGCTTTCCGCGACGTCCTGCAGGATGGTGTCGACCGCCAGCATGTCCAGGCCGATGTCCAGCTTCGGATATTTCGCGCAGAACGGCGCCAGCACGTCGTCGACCAGCGTATCGACGAACCCTTCGCTGACGACGATCCGGACGTGCCCTTGCTGAAGGCCCGTGAGCGCATGAAGCTGGTCTTCGAGCTTTTCCTGTTGAGACCGGTAGCCCCGCCAGAACTCGAGCAGATGAGCGGCGGCTTCCGTCGGCCGCACGCCGCGCGCCTGCCGCTCGAACAGTGTGGCGCCCAGTTCTTCTTCGAGCAGCCTGATCTGCCGCGTGATGACGGACGGCGACGTGTTGATGTGCTCGGCGGCGCCGCGAATGGTGCCGTGCGTCAGGACTTCGTGGAAATACCGAAGGCGCTGCTGATTGATTTCTCGCATCGAGTCGCTCGCGGATCGATTGTGTGTTGTTCATAAGGCAACGATATGTGAACTTAGTTGCTCTTGCTAGTCAGGCATTGCCCTGCCAACATGAACTCAACGCAGCGATCGTCCGGCGGAGGTAAGCGAGACGCCGCGCGTCATACAGGAAAACGAAATGAACATTCTGATTGCAGGCTTCCAGCACGAGACCAATACGTTCGCGCCGACGCGAGCGTCGTATCAGAGCTTCATTCGCGGCGAGGGCTTCCCGCCGTTGACGCGCGGCGCCGACGTGCTGGCGCTGCGCGGCGTCAACGTGCCGATCGGCGGATTCATCAAGGCCGCATCGGCCCACGGGCATGTGCTGCTGCCCGTGATCTGGGCGGGCGCGTGTCCGTCCGCGCACGTCACGACCGACGCATTCGAGCGAATTTGCGGCGAGATCGTCGCGGCGGTCGAGGCGGGCGGGTTCGACGCGATCTATCTCGACTTGCACGGCGCGATGGTCACCGAGCAGATCGACGATGGCGAAGGCGAGATCCTCGCGCGCGTGAGGCGGATCGTCGGCGACCGGATGCCGATCGTCGCGTCGCTCGATCTGCACGCGAACATCACCGCGCGAATGGTTGCGCACGCGAGTGCGCTGATCGCATACCGCACCTATCCTCACGTCGACATGGCGGAAACCGGCGAGCGCGCCGCGCAGGTTCTCGAGCGAATCGTATCCGAAGGCCGGCCGTTGCATTGCGCGATGCGCCGGCTGCCGTTCCTGATCCCGATCAACGGCATGTGCACGCATATGGAACCCGCCGGCGGCACGTATCGGCTGCTCGCGCAGCTCGAACGCGACGGCGTCGTATCGATGTCGTTCGCGCCGGGCTTTCCGGCCGCGGACTTCCCGGAATGCGGGCCGACGGTGTGGGCGCACGCGTTCGACAGCGAGGCCGCCGAGCGTGCCGTTGATGCGCTGTTTTCGAGGCTCGTCGACGAAGAGTCGCGCTGGGACGTGCCGTTCCTGACGCCCGACGCGGCCGCAATCGAGGCGATCCGCCTGAGCCGCGCGGCGGCGAAGCCCGTCGTCATCGCCGACACGCAGGACAATCCCGGCGCGGGCGGCGATGCCGATACGATGGGCATGGTGCGCGCGCTGCTTCGCAACGGAGCGAAGGAGGCGGCGGTGGGCGTGATCTGGGATCCCGATGCCGCCGCCGCGGCGCACCGGGCGGGCGTGGGCGCGCGCATCGGCCTGAGTCTCGGCGGCCGCTCGGGCGTGCGAGGCGATGCGCCGCTCGCGGCCGAGTTCGAGGTCGAGCATCTGTCCGACGGGCGTTTTCGTTTCGACGGTCCGATGTTCAACGGCATGCGCGGCGATCTCGGGCCGGTGGCGTGCCTGCGGATCGAAGGCGTCCGGATCGCGGTGAGCACGATCAAGATGCAGACGTTCGAGCGCAACCTGTTCCGTGTCGCGGGAATCGAGCCCGAGCGGATGAAGATCCTCGTGAACAAGAGCTCGGTTCATTTTCGTGCGGACTTCGAAGCGATCGCCGAGGCGATCCTCGTCGCAAAGGCGCCCAGGCCGATGGCCGCCGATCCCGCGGACCTTGCGTGGGCGCGTCTCGATCCGGATATCCGCATCCGGCCGAAGGGGCGGACCTTCAGGTCGCTTCGCGCGTCGACGCGTTAGTCCATATCCATTTCCATTCGATGGCACGTCACCGGCGCGAGCGATGTCCGCCGGTCGGCCCGGCTCGTGTTTGCCGTTGCGCCGGTGCGGGCCCGGGCCACGTTTCCGGCGACGCCGACGGATCGCGGTCGATTCGATGAACGGCGTCGTTCCGGGAGACGGGGCGACGCATCGAAATGCGGAGCGATCGTTTGTTCACGCGACGCGACGCGTCGCGCGCCGCAAGTTTCGCCGCCGCATGCGATGCGGCGTTTTCCGACAACCTTGAAGGAGGACTGATCATGTCCGATGCGATAAACGTCCGACGCCGTCGGCTGATGGGAACCACGCTCGCGGGCGTCGGCTTGATGAACCTCGGCCTCGACGGTCTCGCTCGCGCACAGTCCGCGCCACGCTCGACGAGCGCGGACAGTGCGCCGGGCGTCCCGAGCGTCCCGAGCGTCCTGAGCGTCGCGAGCGCGGCGTCGTTCGACGCGATCCATCAGATCGACGCCGGCCCGCTCAACGTCGGCTACGCGCAACTCGGGCCGAAGGACGGTCCGGTCGTCATCCTGCTGCACGGATGGCCGTACGACATCCATAGCTTCGTCGACGTGGCGCCGCTCCTCGCATCGGCCGGATACCGGGTTGTCGTGCCGTACCTGCGCGGCTACGGTTCGACGCGCTTCCTGTCCGAAGACACGCCGCGCAACGGCCAGCAGGCGGTCATCGCCGCCGACATCGTCGCGCTGATGGATGCGCTGAAGATCGATCAGGCCGTGCTCGGCGGCTTCGACTGGGGCGCGCGCACGGCGGCCATCGTCGCGGCGTTGTGGCCGCAGCGATGCAAGGCGCTCGTATCGGTGAGCGGCTATCTGATCGGCAGCCAGGAGGCGAACCGCAATCCGTTGCCGCCGAAAGCCGAGCTTGCATGGTGGTATCAGTTCTACTTCACGACCGAGCGCGGCGCGGCCGGGTATGCGGCGAACCGCGACGATTTCAACCGGTTGATCTGGCAGCTCGCGTCGCCGAAGTGGCGCTTCGACGACGCGACGTACGAACGCTCCGCGCAATCGTTTCGGAATCCGGATCACGTGGCGATCGTCATCCACAATTACCGATGGCGTCTGGGGCTCGCGCAGGGCGAGCGTCGATACGACGTGCTCGAAAAGCGTCTCGCGGCCGCGCCGACGATCTCGGTGCCGACGATCACGCTCGAAGGCGATGCCAACGGCGCGCCGCATCCTGAGCCCGCCGCTTACGCGAAGAAGTTCACCGGCAAGTATCTGCATCGCGACATCGCGGGCGGCATCGGACACAACCTGCCGCAGGAGGCGCCGAAGGCGTTCGCCGACGCGATCGCGCAGGTCGCGCAGCTGTGACGAGAGGAGAACATGCGATGTCGATACGAAGTCTTCGAATGGCTCGCGCGCTCGTCGCGGGTGCATTGCTGCTGTTCGCGGCGCAGGGCGGCGGCGCGTTCGCGGAGGCCACGAAGCCGGCCGCGTCGCCGATCTACGGCGTGACGCTTCCCGACGGCTATCGGAAATGGGAGATGATCGCGCCGGCCGAGGAGGCGGCGCCGCTCGACGAATTGCGCGTGGTGCTCGGCAATCCCGCGGCCGTGAAGGCGATCGAGCATGCGACGTTGCCGTTTCCGGACGGCGCGATGTTCGTGAAGCTCGCGTACAGGCGCAAGCCGTCCGACGATTTCGGGCCGGCGACGGTGCCGGGGCCGGCGACGACGGTGCAGGTGATGGTCAAGGATTCGCGCCGGTATGCGTCGACGGGAGGCTGGGGCTTCGGCCGTTTCGTCGGCGGCGTGCCGGCCGACGTAGCGCAGCATCAGACCTGCTTCGCCTGCCATCAGGCCCGGGTGAAGGACCGCGATTTCGTCTTCACGCGGTTCGCGCCGTAGCGCGTCCGCGCGCGGGCGGTTTTCTTTGTCGCCGTTCGGTCTTATATTCCGAAGCATCGAACGGCGCTCGTCCCCTCGCAAACCCGTACGCAATGCTACGTAGCCCCCGTACGTAGTCATGCGCTTGTTAGGTTTGTTCCAAAGGCGAACAATATGGCCCCATCGCTACGTCCCGACGCAGCGTGACGCTTGCCGTCGTTGCGCGCGGCCGCCCGCCGCGCATATTTCGAAAAATAGACAGGAGACGCCATGAATCGGGCTTCCAGTTATCTGCTCTGGATTGCAGTCGCGCTGCTCGGCGCGTTCGCGTTCGGCACGATCGCGCTCGCGCACGGCGAGCGGGTCAGCGCGCTGTGGATCGTGATCGCCGCCGTTTGCGTGTATTTGATCGCATATCGCTTCTACAGCCGCTTCATCGCGAGCAAGGTCGTCCAGCTCGACGGGCTGCGGATGACGCCCGCCGTCAAGTTCAACGACGGCCTCGACTACGTGCCGACCAACAAATACGTGCTGTTCGGCCATCACTTCGCCGCGATCGCCGGCGCCGGGCCGCTCGTCGGCCCCGTGCTCGCCGCGCAGATGGGCTACACGCCGGGGATGCTGTGGATTCTCGCGGGCGTCGTGTTCGCCGGCGCGGTGCAGGATTTCATCGTGCTGTTCATCTCGACGCGCCGCGACGGCCGCTCGCTCGGCGATCTCGTCAAGATGGAGCTCGGCACGGTGCCCGGCGTGATCGCGCTGTTCGGCGCGTTCCTGATCATGGTGATCATCCTCGCGGTGCTCGCGCTGATTGTCGTGAAGGCGCTGACGAACTCGCCGTGGGGCACGTTCACCGTCGCCGCGACGATTCCGATCGCACTCTTCATGGGCGTCTACACGCGCTACATCCGGCCCGGCCGGATCGGCGAAGTGTCGATCATCGGCTTCGTGCTGCTGATGGCGTCGATCGCGTACGGCCAGCACGTGCACGATTCGCCGGCGCTCGCCGCGTGGTTCACGTTCAGCGGCACGGAGCTCACGTGGATTCTGATCGGCTACGGCTTCGTCGCATCGGTGTTGCCGGTGTGGCTGCTGCTCGCGCCGCGCGATTACCTGTCGACGTTCCTGAAGATCGGCACGATCGTCGGTCTTGCGATCGGCATCCTGATCGTCGCGCCCGAGCTGAAAATGCCGGCGCTGACGAGGTTCGTCGACGGCACGGGCCCGGTGTGGTCGGGCAGCCTGTTCCCGTTCCTGTTCATCACGATCGCGTGCGGCGCGGTGTCGGGCTTTCATTCGCTGATTGCGTCGGGCACGACGCCGAAGCTGCTCGACAACGAAACCAACGCGCGCTTCATCGGTTACGGCGCGATGCTGATGGAATCGTTCGTCGCGATCATGGCGCTCGTCGCCGCGTGCGTAATCGAGCCGGGCGTCTACTTCGCGATGAACGCGCCCGCGGCCGTGCTCGGCACGACGCCGGAGGCGGTCGCGCAGACCGTCACGCAATGGGGCTTCATGCTGACGCCCGACATGCTGACCGAAACCGCGAAGGCGGTCGGCGAGACGACGATCATCGCGCGCGCCGGCGGCGCGCCGACGCTCGCGGTCGGCATGGCGCAGATCCTGCATCAGGTGATCGGCGGCCAGGCGATGATGGCGTTCTGGTATCACTTCGCGATCCTGTTCGAAGCGCTCTTCATCCTGACCGCGGTCGACGCGGGCACGCGCGCGGGCCGCTTCATGCTGCAGGATCTGCTCGGCACGTTCCATCCGGCGTTGAAGCGCACCGAATCGCTGCCCGCGAACCTGATCGCGACGGCGCTCTGCGTCGCCGCGTGGGGCTACTTCCTGTATCAGGGCGTGGTCGATCCGCTCGGCGGCATCAACACGCTGTGGCCGCTGTTCGGCATCTCGAACCAGATGCTTGCCGCGATCGCGCTCGTGCTCGGCACGGTCGTGCTGTTCAAGATGAAGCGCGAGCGCTATGCGTGGGTGACGATCGTGCCGACCGTGTGGCTGCTGATCTGCACGCTGACGGCCGGCTGGCAGAAGGTGTTCGACGCGAATCCGAAGGTCGGTTTCCTCGCGCACGCGGCGAAGCTGCAGGCGGCCGCGGCCGAAGGCAAGGTGCTCGCGCCGGCGAAGTCGCTCGCGCAGATGCAGCGGATCATCTTCAACGACTACGTCGACGCGGCGCTCGCGGGGCTCTTCATCCTCGTCGTCGTGAGCATCGCGGCGTACGGCGTGATTGCGGTCGTGCGCGCGCGGCGCGTCGAGCAGCCGACGTCGCGCGAGACGCCGTACGAGCCGATGCCGGCCGCGCAAGCGCTCGGCAGCGGGCGATAAGGAGGCCGCGATGTTCTCCGATCTCGGCGGCGAATTGCGCACGGCGGGCCGTTATCTGGGGCAGGCGTTGCGGCTGATGGTCGGCCTGCCCGACTACGACGGCTACGTCGCGCACATGCGCGCGACGCATCCCGATCGTCCGGTGATGTCGTACGAGGCGTTTTTCCGCGAACGACAGAACGCGCGGTACGGTTCGGGGGCGGGGAAGTGCTGCTGACGGCGTAGTTCGCGGGCGGTGGTGCTTTCGCGATTTCTGCGATAAAGGAAAAGCGTCATGGCGTAAGCCGTGGCGCTTTTTTTCATGGGCGGATTTTCTCGAATCGGCAATGATTTGCCGAGCGCGATCGGCGAGTGCATGAATCGCGGCAGCCGGCATCGCGGTGTTGCATTGCCTTCGCGCAATCGATACTCCACCTGTGGTTCATCGCGCGCTTGCTGGATATTTCATCCCGTGCGTGGCTGTACCGTTCTTCCGCTTCTCATGATCGCGATGAAGGGCCGGTCGGAGACGGCGGCGCTTGCTGCGCTCGGCGGATCGCGCCACGCTTACCGGCATCGGTTGTATTCCAGGCGGCGAGATTGCAATCAATCGGGTTCCGGGTTGCCGGCGTGCCCTCGGGCGGTAGAGCACGCGGTCGTAGCGTACTGTCGGCAATTTCATCGCTTTTCGAGTCTTCCGTCGGTAGAGATTCTGTTCCGGAGGATTGCCCGATGGATCGGATCGACCGTCGGCTGGCTCGATTCCGTCTGCTCAAGTCCCACCGCAATCTGCTCCGCCGAGACGGTTTTGATTGCATCGTCGACTTCCCGGGAAAAAGGCAAGCTCACGCCGGGATGCCAGCATTCTTTTCGATCCGATTTCACTGAAAGGATCGCCATCAAGAAACAGATGGCTCGAATTCACGGTGTCGACTTTTTCCTACAAGTTTTAATAGGTTAAATCGGTTCCATTACCCGTCGCATTGACTTCGTTTTGACCGTCTCCTAAAAAACAGAAAAGCGTAGCCGCGCAATTAAAGACTCATGCCGTTCATTAAGAATATAAAATGCGGGGGTCTAAACCATGTCGCTTATTTTCACGAGTCGCTACTATAAATTGCGGTGCGCCGCGCTGCTGTGCGGCATGCTCGCGAGCACCTTCTCGGCGGCAGCGACCGATGAGAGCCCGGCGGATGTGCGCCTTTTCATGAACCCGCTTGCGCTCTCGGTAAACCGCGTTCCGAAAATGCTGCCGGGCAGGAAGATTTACGATCTGCACGTCAACTACGTTCAAAACAAACTCTACAATCCGGCGACCAACCGTAATGACGACGTCAAATTACGCAGTTACAGCGGCACCGGTACGGATCCCAAAAAACCGTATGTCGCTCCGACAATCGAAGTCAATCCCGGCGAAACGGTCGACATTACGCTGCACGACGATTTGCCGTCCGATTCGAGTTGCAGTCCGGCAAACATGAAGCACAACGTTCCGCATTGCTTCAACGGAACGAATCTGCATTCCCACGGAATCTGGGTCAGTCCGGCCGGTAATAGCGACAACGTCCTGATATCGATCGATCCGGGCGTCAGCTTCAAATACGAATACAACATTCCGCCCGATCATCCGGCCGGGACGTTCTGGTATCACCCGCACCGGCACGGTTCGACGGCACTGCAAGTGTCGAGCGGCATGGCCGGCGCGCTGATCGTGCGGGGCAACCGCCCGCCTACGCGGGATGCGCATGGCGACATCGACGTGATCCTCAAGAAACGCGACGGCACCAGCTTCGCCGAGCGGATTCTGGTGCTGCAGCAGATTCAATACGGCTGCCTCGACAAGGACGGGAACATCAAGGTCAAGAAGGAAGGCGGCAAAGTCGTCGCCTGGGTCTGCGGCGAGGGCGACGTCGGCGGCATCGAATCATATTCGGACAAGAACGGCAATGGGTTCGGCCCCGGATCATGGGCAGAGTCTGGACGCTATACCAGCGTCAATGGCCTTGTGCTTCCCACCTTCAAGGCGAAGGCCGGCGATGTCGAGCGCTGGCGTTTCATTCACGGCGGCGTGCGCGATACGATCGCGGTGCAGTTCTTCAAAGCGAGCGCGCAGCACGCGCCCCTGCTCAAGGGGCTGAACGCCGAGGCTGTCGAGCGCGCCATCTACCAAGACTGCACGGGAGAGCCCTTGTCCTATGAGGTCATTGCCTCGGACGGATTGACGATGGCCGCCGCGCAACGACGCAATATCGACACGCTGCAACCGGGCTATCGCAGCGACGCGCTGGTCGTGTTTCCCAAGCCGGGACGCTATTGCATCGTCAATGCCGAGATATCGGCTCCCGCCTCTGTGTCGAGGCAGGCGGTTCCGCGCCGGTTGCTCGGCTTCGTCGATGTCTCGCCCGGCACGCAGGTGAAGCACGTCGATAGCTACATTCAGAGCCAACTCATCGCCGGTGCGCAGCGTGCATTGCCTGCTCCCATTGCTTCTGAGGTCGTGGCCGATCTGAAAAACGGCATGCGCCTGACTCGCTTCACGCCCCACGCCGAAATCGCCGAGGCTGACGTGCGGGGCCTGCCCATTCAATACCTGACGTTCTTCATCAATACCCACGCGCAACCGATCCAATTCGAGGTCGGCAGCGGGCCGTTCGACAAGGACCTCAAACTCGCGCCTTATGATCCGAATCGGATCGATCGCCAACTCACTGTGGGCACGGCGCAAGAATGGCAAATTCAATCCCACTTCGTTGGCCATCCTTACCATATTCACGTCAACCCGTTCCAGATCGTCAAGATTCTCGATCCGAATGGCAAGGACGTGAGCGAGCCCGGTGCGATCGACGTCGGCGGAGCAGCCAAGGAACCGCCGGATCCGCAATATCGAGGGCTGAAGGGGGTCTGGAAGGACACGCTCTGGATCAAGGGACCCAGCAAGCCCAACGACAAGAAGGGTATCTACACGATCGTCTTGCGAACCCGCTATGAGCGTTACATCGGAGACTTCGTGCTGCATTGTCATATCCTCGATCACGAGGATCAGGGAATGATGCAGAACGTTCGCATCGCGTTGCCCGAGGCTTCGACGTCGAACGCCCAGGCCAGCAATATGGTCCGTTCGGACATGTCGCACTAGGATCGACCGTTTGACGGTGATCGGGCGATCGCCGTCGAAACCGTTGCGAACAAGGTTGCTGCATGTGCCCGTCGAGCGGCACCATCTCGACGCGCTCGCGTGGAGATCCCGTTCATGAGCGATTACACCAGAGTCAAGAAAATACTCGCCGCCGCGGCGGGCGGCGGCCCATGGAAATACGCGGAGCTCGGCAGCTTCTGGGAACTGCCGCTCGAGCAGTTGATGGAGGTCAAGATCCTCGATCTCCACCTCATTGCCCCAGCCGGAACATCATCCTGCTGCGACCAACAAGAGCGCCGGAGTGCGCGCTCCGGGCTCATCCGGGCGCTGCGCGGCACGGCGCCTTTCGACGGCTCGCGTTTCGCGCAGTTCCGATGGGACGGCAAGCCCATGGCCGAAGCCGATATCGGTGTCGTGGCCGCTTGGATCGATGAAGGCTGTCCGTGCGACGATCCTCGCTCGATCCGGCTCGCGATGGGCGAGCCGGAGATATTTCATGCGCAGGTGACGGACCTCGAGTTCGCGATCGGCAACACGAATGCTCGGCGATACGTGTACCACGAGGGCGAGCCGCGCCAGCGCGCCAATATCGATTGCCTTTCCGACACGGAGCTCGACCGCCTGGGCAATGCATTTCGCCAGCTTTACGAGCTCGACAAGCACGAACAGGATCGCCGCAACTACAACAATCAAGCATTGATCCACCAGAATCACTGCCAGCACGGCTGGGAGCGCTTTCTTCCGTGGCATCGAGCCTACGTCTACGAATTCGAGCAGAACCTGCAAGACTTCGATTCCGGCCTCATGCTGCCTTACTGGGACTGGACGATGCCGTGCTATCGGCCGCACGAACCCGAGCACGGACGCATCATTCCGAGTGCATTTCAGGGCTATCTGCGCGAAGAGCAGGCGAACGAGCTGATCAATCGGCTGTCTCCCCGGCTCACGTCCGAACAGGAGCGCGGCTTTCGCGAATTGGCGCGGCTGCGGAAGGGCTTCGTTTCGCAGGACAAGTTCTTCCGCCACGTGATCGAGGAGATCGGCTATACGCACGTCAAGCCCGCTCCCGCTGACCAGAACCGGCGAGCGATGATCGACGCGCTGCTGGCGTCGAATGCACTCTGGTATCCGTTGCGCTATCCGGCTGAATTCCCGGGCGGCCGGACGATCGAGCAGCACATTCACTATCACTACCCGAGCGCGGAAGACATCGCGCAGATCCTGCGCCTGAACAACTTCCGGGATTTCGGCGGCGGCAACGTCTACAACGCGTCGTTTGGTTTTCTCGACCAGAATCCGCACAACACGATGCATATCTGGACCGGCGGTCAAAATCCCCAGATCGACGAAGACGGAAAGCTGCGCCCGGACTACGACTGGGATCGAGATCGAGCGGCGGCGGTCGAATATGCAGCCGGCGAGCGGCTCGCGGAAACACGCAACTTCGCCGTATCGATCAAGCGCCGCAGGTTCCATTCGAGAGACGATCTCTACTCGCAGCCGCCGGCGGGCGACATGTTCTCCAACCTGACAGCCTCTTATGATCCGGTGTTCTGGCCAATCCACGTCAACGTCGACCGTCTCTGGCACGAATGGCAAACGAGAAATCCGACGGCCCTGCCTTATGACCTCGATGCGGTGTTGTCACCCTGGAACTACACGATCAGGGACATGCTGGAGATTTCCCGCTTCGGCTACGAATACGTGCGCAGTTCCTTCTTCATGCCCGTGGGCACGGAAGCGCCCATTGGCCGTTTCACTTCGGCGCCGATCAAGATCGGCACGCAGGCGCGGCATTTCAAGCATGCCGAGATCCGCTTGCACTGGGTTCCCCAACTGCCGCGCTCCTGCTTCGTGCGCGCGTTCCTGAATCTGCCCGGGGCGGATGCGTCGACGCCGATTCGCGACAACGAACATTACGCCGGTTACCTGGCGATTTTCGGCCACGGCGAATGTTATGGCGGGCCTGGCCACTGCGATTTGCCGCCGGCTCGCACGCGCGCATTCGATCAGCGCACGCGCAACCACAATACCCCGCGCAATCATCGTCTCGACGTCACCGCCGCCGTGCGAAAGATGCTTGAACGCGCCCCCGATCAGGAGTTGCGAATCACCCTGCTCGTCATCGGTGCCGATTATCGCGAAGACAAGGAACTGTTGAGGCTCGAAGGCGTTTCGCTCAACCTGCTCGATTGACGCACGCTCGGCAAAGAAGCATCGAGACAGCGCGCGCAAGTGCCGTTCGACAACCATCGCACTCGACGGAGAAGGCAAATGGCCACGTACAAGATCCATCCCGGTATCGGCATCGCGAGGCTCGGAAACAGCGATACGGAGTTCTATCTTGCCCCCGAGACGCCAGCCGGCCTGCCGCTGGCATGCGACGACGCGGGTAATCAGCGATTCGATTCTGACGGAGTCGGTCCTTTGTTCGTGACCAACTTTCGCGACGCTCGAGGCCTCATCAAGCGCCAAGCCGCACGCTTCCAGGTCTTCGTGTACGACGACGACTCGCCGCAAGGTCGTCCGCTCAAGATAGGCGAGCCCATCGAGGGCGGCGGCAATCACGGCACCCTGAAAGAGATCGTCTGGCGAGTCCATCTCGCCAACAAGAAGGCCTGCTGGTATCGCTTCGATGCGACGCTCGGCGAGCACGGCTACTCGCCTCGTCATCCTCGCCGCAATCCTCACGTCGTCGACCGCAGCCGGCTGATCATCGATCCCGGCCCGCGCACGGTCGAACATAATAGGCGACGCGCGACATTTGACCGCTCCGGCGGGGAGGGGCGGTATGCCGCGACGTTTCCGCCGCCGCTCGTTCCCCAATCGATCGATACCCTCGGCGAACTGAGACTCGACGACGCACAGCGGCTGCTCGTGCTGGGCGGACATGGCTGCTCGGGCTCGGAGCGAAGCGGCCCGGGCGAACCGCATATCGAAGACTACGCCAACAACGACGGCTGGTACGACGACGTGTCGGACGGGCCGGTGATGGCCCGGTTGGTCATGGACTCGAAGCAGGTCGAGCGCACCCGGTTTATCGACGTGGAATACCCGGCCTGGGTCATCGTCGGCTATCCGCGCTATGTGCCGGAGATCCTCGACATGGTGACGATGGACGAGGTGCTGCACGATCTGTTCCTGCGCAAGTTCGCCACGGATACGCGCGTCTACGGCCGTCTCGGAACCTTCAAGGATCCGGAGCGCGTCGATTTTCGCAATGAAGCCCAGCTCCGGCAATGGCGCGACAGCGGCCGGCTCACCTGGAACGACGCATGCCGGCCGGATTTTTATCGCGACGTTTGGACGATTCTGTATCGCGCCGACCAGTACCGCTATCTTTGCGATATTTTGGCGCAATCGAATTTTCCTCATGACCAGCAGCAGCGCGGTCTGTTCGATCCCGACAAGCTGTCCGTCGTGCCGGGCAGTTCAGCCGCGCGAGCACAGGCGCAGGACCCGGAGAAAAGCAGCGCCCCGCACTTCGCCCGACGCCTGGATTTCCTCGGCGCGATGCCCGGCCGCGCGGCGTCCGCGCAGGACGATCCCTACGGCCCGCTGCGGCAGTACCTGTTCGGATTGCTGCGTTTGGCCGGCGAGGAAAACGAATTCAAGATCGAGGACCGTGTCAGCAGCCGCATACACAACTTGCCGCTGATGCCGCTGCTGTGCGGCGACAATCCGCTGACCAACCATGCGCCGTCGAAGTTTCTGCGCTTGACGGACCATATGCTGTTCATTCTCAAGCAATGGGCGAACGGATGCTTCGACAACGAACTCGATGACGGCCGGCTCGCACGCCCTCCTTACACGCCTTATCGACCGTATTCGACGGCGCTTCCCGCGACAGGGCGCGAACTCGACCGCGGCGTGCTGAGCAATGTCCTCGGCGGCGCCTTCTGCCCCGGCGGGGAGGCCGGCTGGATCATGCGCAATCCGGCGATTTACTGGGAACCCTATCGCATCAAGGCCGACCGCTCGCTCTCCGACTTTGCCGTGAGCGCGGCGCAACAGAACACAGGCATCGGCGGCATCGAGGCCGATTACACGTTCAATGTGGATCGGCCGCTCAGCCAAGACAGCGATTTCGCCAAGGGGCTGCAGCCGGGCGATATCACCAAGTATTCCGCATTGCCGTGGCAAGCGGATTTCAACGAATGCACGACAAACAAGATCGACGTCACCTATGCCGACTGGAACGTCAACTATCCGGACAGCGAAAACGACGACGAGCTGCGCAGGAACACGCAGACATGGGCGACGCTTTGGTGGCCGGCCCATCGCCCGCTGCAATATTGGGAAAGGTCCGCCGCGGGAGAGGAGAATCACGCGTACGCCTGGACAAACTGGAGCGGCGGTGTCCCGCAAACGCTCGCGGGCGATCTCAAGATGGTGACTGAGTGGGCGAGGCTCGGCTTTATCATCCGCAACCCTTTCCTGCCGCCGTCGAGCGACGACTCGGCCCCGACCAGTCTTTACGTTTACGTCTCGCTGGAAAGCCAGCAGCGCTGACATCGCACGTCATGGCGCCGACGAGGCGCCTCTCGCACGAGAGACTTGCCGTGGACGACCTCACGAGCAGAGCACTGTCCTTCGATCGCCGAGCCCATCGCCGTTGCCTTGGCGATCCCGACATCGAGCCGGCTCTCGACGAGCCCGAATCCGATCGCGGTGCCACGGTCATCGACGAAGCGCCGTTGCCGTCCGTGCCCGGCCGCATCGGTGACGACGGCGGGCCCGTTGGACCCGGGGGCGCTCGCGGCGACGGCAACCTCATGCATGCGCGTCTCCAGCGCGCCGGCATCGTCAATGTCGAGCAGCGGATCTACGGCGACGAGGGATGTCGGGCACCGGATCGTCCGAGCGACATCGCGCGGGTTCCGGCGATCGACGGCTCGGTCGTCCGCAGGCTCCCGCGTTGGGGCGGCGGTCCCGGTACATTACTGACCGGCGGCATCGTGTGCGCTTGCTGCCCATTCCGGGGCGGCCCAGACGCATGACGATATTCGACGTATTGATCGCGGGCGCCGGGCCCGCCGGATGTGCGACGGCTTTGTCGTTCGCGAGCTTCGCGCCGCAATTGCGTATCGGGCTCATCGATGCCGCGCGCCCGGGCGAATCGCGCCTGGGCGAAGTAGCGCCTCCATACATCCAGCCTCTGCTCG
The DNA here is from genome assembly GCF_001523835.1 of Burkholderia sp. ABCPW 14. Lineage (NCBI taxonomy): Bacteria > Pseudomonadati > Pseudomonadota > Betaproteobacteria > Burkholderiales > Burkholderiaceae > Burkholderia > Burkholderia sp. ABCPW 14. Next base: position 18,821 of record NZ_LOVS01000147.1, read on the forward strand.
CCCACCTCGGCTTATGGGATGAATTTGCCGCTGCCGGACATCGCGCATCGTATCGAACAGTGTCGGCATGGGGGCAGCCGGGCTTGACCAGCAACGAATTCCTCTTTCATGCCCATCAGGTCGGCTGGCGCCTCGAGCGTGGCGACTTCGATTGCATGCTTCGCAGAGCGGCGTCCGCACGGGTCGCATCCGCGATCAATGCGAAGGTGACGAGGATCGCGCGTCCGTTGACCGAATGGCAGGTGTTTCTCTCCGACGGCACGACACTGGCCGCACGCTATGTTGTGGACGCCACGGGAACGGCGGCGGCCTTGGCGCGTCGCTGCGGCCTGCGCGCCATCGCGAGCGACCGGTTGGTCGGTTGCAGCCTTCGCACCGGCTCGCTCAGCGATGGCAGCGAAGGCCTGATGATCGAAGCCGTCGAGCACGGCTGGTGGTACAGCGCCGCCACCCCCGGCGCACGCGTGGTCGCCTTTATGACTGACGCCGATCGGCTGCGCCCGCTCGGGCTGTTGTCCGCCGCGAGTTTCCGCCGTCTTGCCGAGAACACGCGATACATACGGCAGGTCGCAGACCTTGATCACCTCCACGGCCGCCCCATGACCTGCCCCGCGAGTTCGCGGTTCATCGAGACAACGCCGGCCGTGCCGCTCCTGTGTGTGGGCGACGCGGCCATTCGCTACGATCCGCTGTCCGGCCAGGGCATCGCCAAGGCATTGCAAAGCGGGATTTTCGCCGCTTATGCGATCGCCGATTCGCTATTGCGCGGGGACGCGCGTGGGCTGTCGCGTTATCGATTGATGCTGCAGCGTGATTTCGGGAGCTATCGCCAATCGCTGCACGAGTACTACGCCACGGAACGTCGCTGGCCGAATGAACCGTTCTGGCAACGCCGTCACCAGGATCTTCCGCGCCGCTAGTCGGCAGTCGACATGCCGCCGATCAGCGGCGAGGCGTGCTTGAGTTCCTGCCATTCCACACGTTCCAGCGGACAGTCTCTTCAGCAGCCCTGCACCTGACGTGCGTTACGGTCTAGTTCGTCACGCGCGTCTCGGTGGCGCCGCCACGCGGTTTCTGAGCAAGCTTCGGCGTGAGGCGCCCCCTTTGTTCACAAGCAGTCCGGAATCGGCGAGCGAGACACGATGCGCCGCTCAGCGGCGTTTCGGCGGATCGCCGTAAAAATGCTCGATCAATTCCTGCATCAAATAGCGCTGATGCGGCGACAGCGCCTCGATTTTCGACGCGAGTTCGATCGTCTCCGGCATCGGCGCGTATTTCTCGTTGCGCCGCAGCGGTTGCGACGTCTTGCTGCCGGGCGCGCCGGGCGGCGGGCCGTAATGGAGCCAATGCAGGTCGACGCGCAGCCAGTCGGCGAGCGTGCGCAACTTGTCCGGCGTCGGGATCGTGCGGCCCGTCAGCCATTTGTGCGCGGTCTGCGGCGAAATCGGCTGCGCGCCGTGATGCCGCAGGTTGAAGTGCAGCGCGAGGGCGGTCGCACCGGGGATTTTCTCCGGATTGCGCTTCAAGGCGAATTTGAGGCGTTCTGCGAACGCCGCTTTTTCTTCGAGCGTCGGCATGGCCGCATTGTGCGGCTGCACATCCTCGAGGCGGACAACCAAATAGGATATAAATAACCTATATAAGGTATATTTGGCTTGGTGCTGAAAGGTTGTCCAGGTGATTTTTGGTCGCCAGATTGCCTGTTTGAATGGTGTTTATTTTCTGTTTAGCGCGTGCCGTGTTTTCGATTGTCAGGTTTTAATTAACTTATATGAGATAATCGATGTGCCGCTTAGGCATTCGCGCAAACCGGCATCTCGTTTTATACCGTGCCATTTTTCTACGGTATTTCGCGATCGCGTCGCGTGTATTGATCGCTGTCGGCGCGGCTTTTGCACGTTCCGATGCAGATTCGGGATCGGGATCGAATTGCGGATCTTGCCATAATTGCCACCTTCGAAGGGGCCACGCAACAATGTGGCGAGCGTCTGTGGCAGCGGATTGCTTGCGTTGCTTCGTTGCCGGGCGGCGGGGCGTTTGCGATGCGCGTACATGCGGCCGACGCGCCGCCGTGGAGCAACCGGCCTGCGCCAAGAACGGCCCGCGCAAGGGCGGCGTGATCGTCGCGCACCGTCGCGCACCTCGATGCCCGTCCGTCGAACGGCTGCCGAATCGGCCGATCGCGACGCAACGCATGCCCGGTGCGCGTTCCCGCAACACGCACGCACGGCGCCACTCGCGCCACTCGCGCAACGTCGCTCACGTCATCTCGCCGACGCACGCGTCGAACGCCGCGATCAGCCGATCGACGTCGTCCTTCGTCGTTTCCCGGCACACCAGCATCATGTTGTGGAACGGCGTGATCAGCACGCCGCGGTTCAGCAGATACAGATGCACGATGTGCTCGAGTTCGCTGTCGAGCTGCATCCCGGCGTCCGTGCCGCTGCGCGGCGGCGTCGGCGCGAACTGGAATTCGGTGCGCGCGCCGATCCGCGTCACGCACCATGGCAGCCCGCGTCGCGTGATCACGTGTTCGAGGCCGGCCGCGAGCCGCTCGGCGAGATCGAACATGTGCGCGTATGCGGCGTCCGTCATCACGTCGGCGAGCGTCGCGCGGATCGCGCGCATCGCGAGCATGTTCGCGGTCAGCGTCGTGCCGATCCCGGAGTGGCCGGGCGGCGCGCTCGCCTTCGCGTGCTGCGCGCGCTCGGCGAACCGCGCGCTGAAGCCGTACACCGCGCACGGCACGCCGCCGCCGATCGGCTTGCCGACGACGAGCAGATCCGGCTCGAGCCCATGCGCGACCGCGTAGCCGCCGGGGCCGCTGCTGATCGTATGGGTTTCGTCGATCGCGAGCAGCGTGCCGTGGCGGCGCGTCAGCGCGCGCGCTTCGCGCCAGAAGCCGGGGTCGGGCAGCACCATGCCGATGTTGGTCAGCGCCGGCTCGGCGAGCACGCACGCGACGTCGCCGCTCTCCAGCGCGGCTTCGAGCGCGGCGAGATCGTTGAATTCGACGACGCGTGTGTACGCGAGCAGATCGTGCGCCTGGCCGAGCAGGCTGTCGCGCTGCACCGGCTTGCCGTCGACGAGATCGACGAACACGTCGTCGACGGTGCCGTGATAGCAGCCGTTGAAGACGACGATGTGCTTGCGGCCCGTCGCCGCGCGCGCCCAGCGCAGCACGAAGCGGTTCGCGTCGCTCGCGCTCAGCGCGAACTGCCAGTACGGCAGCCGGAAGCGGCGCGCGAGTTCCGCGCCGACCCACGCGGCATCCTCGCTCGGCAGCATCGTCGTGTAGCCGCGCGTTGCCTGCTCGGCGAGCGCGCGCGCGACGGGCTCGGGCGCGTGGCCGAACATCGCGCCCGTGTCGCCGAGGCAGAAGTCGACGTAGCGATGACCGTCGATGTCGGTGAAATGCGCGCCGCGCGCGTGATCGACAGACAGCGGGAATGGCGTCGACCAGTCGCGCATCCAGTGCAGCGGCACGCCGAACAGCAGGTGTTGCGCCGCTTCGGCGGAGCGTGCGCGCGATTTCGGCATCGCCCGTTCGAAAGCGTCGCGTTCGCGTGCGAGGAGCGCGCGGGCGCGCGCCAGGTTGACTCCGTGGCGGATCTCCAAGTTTGGCTCCTTGTGCGGGGTGAAACGGAATCGCGAAACGTTGGTGAAAGCTTCGCATATTCGTTCGGGTTGGTCGATCCGGGCGGGATGGGTTGGGGCGGGCGGGGGGTGGCGAAGGTTGGCGTTCGGGCGGATGCGCCGCGAGAGGCGGGAAGCGGCGGGAAGTGCCAAGACGTGCCGGGCAATGGCGGCGAGCGGTGGAGAGCGGTGATTGCGGGTCGTCGATAAGTCCGCCGAGCGTCGCGCGACGCGGGGGCGGTGCCAGGTCGCGCGGGCGCGTCTATGGTAATCAGCTACGGCGAAAGTTTGTGCAATCGATGAGATCGGATTGATCACGAGCAGCACGGTCGATGCGGCCGAATACGGTGTTTCCAGCGCCAGCAGGTACGCGACGCCGAGCGCGAGCGCGGCCGCGACGTTCGAGCGTGCGATATAGGCGCTGCGCTGATGAACAGGTCGATGCGGCCGCTGCGCAGCGCGTCGTCGTCGACATCGTCTTCCTCGGGCGTGAAGCGCAGCATCGCGCGCGGCATCCCGCGCGCCATCTCCTCGAGCAGCCGGCCGCCGTGCATGCCGACGAAGATGTCGTTCGCGCGCACGTTGAACTGCTTGTCGAGCGTGCGCAAATCGACATCGGCGCTCGGCGCGAGCAGTTGCGACGCGCGCTCGACCGTCTCGCGCACGACGCCCCGCAGCGCGAGCGCGCGCGGCGTCGGTACCATCTTGCGGCCGGCCTGGACGAAGATCGGGTCGCCGACGGTTTCGCGAATGCGCGCGAGGGTGCGGCTCTTCGCGGGCGGACTGAGATTCATGCGGCGTGCGGCGCCGGCGACGCTGCCTTCTTCGAGCAGCGCGTCGAGCGCAATCAGCAGATTCAGGTCAGGTGCCATCGGCTCCTCCGTGTCGTAGCGTGCGTGCCACGCAATGGTATTGCGGGAGCCGATTGTCTGGCGATCCGCGTAATTGCATATCACGCATGCAACGCGTGTGCGCGACGGCATTGACGATCCGGCTTCGCGGCCGCGCGATGCTTGTCGCAGGAACGCTGCGTGCTGCGTGCTGCGTGCGGCGTGCGGCGTGCGGCGGCGCGCCGTCTGTCAGCCGCCGAGCGCTTCGAGATTCAGCGTGTACGAATGGCCGATCCAGACCGCAGCGTCGCGATGATCGCGCAGTTCGTCGCCCGTGTTCGGATGCAGGAAGACATCGAGCGCGTCGTGATGGAGCACGAGCCACGGAACCACTTCGGCGAATTGCGCCGGTTCGAACGCGATCTGATACGACCACGCCGGATGCGGCCCGACCAGGCGCTCGTGAAAGCGGCCGAGCTGCACGGTCGCGCCGAAGCGCCGTTCGATGATCTCGCGAAACGCCCACGCCGCGTCGCGGCTCGCTGCGTCGAAATACACATGGGCATGCCAGCCGGTGATGGCGGCTACATTGGATGAAGTCATGGCGGTTCTCGGAATGTCTGCGCGTGCATGGCGGTGTCGGGCGGTTGCACGCGGCGTTGTCGATGGCGGCGCGTCATCGGGCGCCGGTTCGAGAGGATCGTAACGCGACACGGGCTAGCGCGCTCGCCGACGGGCAACGTCTTCGTTGCCGATCGATGTGCGACGGGCGTCGCGCGTCGCGCTGGTCGTCGTGCCGGAAAGCGCGGCGATGGGCGAAGCCGAAGGGCGCGCGCCATGGATTCCGGGTTGCCCGCGCTCGCGATGGACGACGCAGCGGGCATCGCCCGAACGCGTCGACTGTCGCGAGCGGCGCTGCCTGTCGTCGGCCGCACGCCGCACGACAACACGCCACGCACCGCGAAACGCGAAACGCGCGACACGTCGACCGACGCGTCGCAAAGCGCGATGAAAACGCCGGCCCAAACCGTAAAAATTACGCCCAAAACAAAAGGCGCCCCGGACGGAATCCGGGGCGCCCTCGTCGACGACGGCGGACGCTGCCGCGTCCGCATCGCCTGCGGCCGTCAGGCAGTCGCGGCCGGCTTCACCGACTTCTGCAGCTTGCCCTTGCCCGCGCGCTGGATCTCTTCGAGCTTGATCTCGACGTGGCGCGAGAACACGTACTCGGCCGGACGCTGCTTGTCGATCGAGATGTCCGGCGCGAACTTGCCTTCCGTCTTGATGCCGCTCATCGACACCTTCAGCGCCTTCAGCGGATGCGCGATGGTGTCCATCACGGCCGTCGCCTCGAAGCCGCAGTGGACCATGCAGTCCGCGCACTTCTCGTAGTTGCCGACGCCGTAGTTGTCCCACTCGGTCGTCTCCATCAGCTCCTTGAAGGTCTTCACGTAGCCTTCGCCAACCAGGTAGCACGGCTTCTGCCAGCCGAACACCGTGCGCGCCGGGTTGCCCCACGGCGTGCACTTGTAGGTCTGGTTGCCGGCGAGGAAGTCGAGGAACAGCGACGACTGGCTGAACGACCAGCGCTTGCCGCCTTCGCCGCGTTTCAGGATCTCGCGGAACAGGTTCTTCGTCTTGTCGCGGTTCAGGAAGTGCTGCTGGTCCGGCGCGCGCTCGTACGCGTAGCCCGGCGACACCGTGATGCCGTCGACGCCGATCGGCTTGAGCGTATCGAAGAACTTCGCGACGCGCTCGGGGATCGCATCGTTGAACAGCGTGCAGTTGATGTTCACGCGGAAGCCGCGGCGCTTCGCTTCCTTGATCGCCGCGACGGCCTTCTCGTAGACGCCTTCCTGCGACACCGAGTGATCGTGCATCTGCTCGTCGCCGTCGAGGTGGACCGACCAGACGAAGTACGGGCTCGGCTGGTAGTCGTCCATCTTCTTTTCCATCAGGAGCGCGTTCGTGCACAGGTACACGAACTTCTTGCGCTTCATGATGCCCTTGACGATTTCCGGCATGTCCTTGTGCAGCAGCGGCTCGCCGCCCGCGATCGACACGACGGGCGCGCCGCACTCGTCCACGGCCTGCAGGCATTCTTCGATCGACAGCCGCTGGTTCAGGATCGGATCGGGGTAATCGATCTTGCCGCAGCCGTTGCACGCGAGGTTGCAGCGGAACAGCGGCTCGAGCATCAGCGCGAGCGGATAGCGTTTGTTGCCGGACAGATGTTGGCGCACGATGTACGCGCCGACGCGGGCTTGCTGGAGCAGCGGAATAGACAAGAGATGTCCTCCTTAAACTTCGCGGGCGACAGCTTGCGTGAGCTTCGCCGGCAACTTGAATTCGACTTTTTCCTCGCGGCCGGACATCGTCGCGACCTCGACCGGACCGAGCGCGCGCAGTGCGGCGATCACGTCCTCGACCATTTCTTCGGGCGCCGACGCGCCGGCCGTGAGACCGACTGTGCGTGCGTCGGCGAACCAATCGGCGCGGATTTCCGAGCCGTCCGCGACGAGATAGCTCGGCACGCCGCTTTCGGTGCCGATCTCGCGCAGCCGGTTCGAGTTCGAGCTGTTCGTCGCGCCGACGACGAGCAGCACATCGACCTGTTCGCTCAGCTCGCGCACGGCTGCCTGGCGGTTCTGCGTCGCGTAGCAGATGTCGCGCGTGTCCGGGCCGATGATGTCGTTGAACCGGCGTTGCAGCGCCTCGATGATGCCGCGCGTGTCGTCGACCGACAGCGTCGTCTGCGTGACGTACGCGATGGGCGTATCGGCGGGCAGCGTCAGCGTGTCGGCCTCGGCTTCACTCTGGACGAGGATCACCTCGCCCGGAATCTGGCCGATCGTGCCTTCGACTTCCGGGTGGCCGGCGTGACCGATCAGGATCAGCCGGCGGCCGGCCGCGACGTACTGGCGCCCCTGCACGTGCACTTTCGTGACGAGCGGGCAGGTCGCGTCGAGGACGTCGAGGCCCCGGGCCTCGGCATCCTTTTCGACCGTCTGGGCGACGCCGTGCGCACTGAAGATCGCGACGGCGCCGTGCGGCACTTCGTCGAGTTCCTCAACGAATCGCGCCCCTTTATTTCTCAGGTTTTCAACGACGTGCCGATTATGAACGATCTCGTGACGTACATAGACCGGCGCGCCGTGCTGTTGCAGCGCGCGATCGACGATCTCGATCGCGCGGACAACTCCCGCACAAAAGCCGCGAGGCTGGGCAAGGATGACTCGCATATTTGGGCGAACTCCGACGACTGACGCGGGTTGCGAGCGGCCGGCAGGCCGGGCCGATCGCCCCAACTTGGATGTTATGAATGCAGGAACGGGCCCGGCACCCCGAAGTAATCGCGCATTTTAACCCTATCGGCTTTTGCGTGCTTTACCGTTCCTGACGTTGTGGCAATTGGAGCAACCCCGGGGGTCCGGCGCTTGCGCGCGCGTCAAACCCAGTAAACTAGGCGGTTTTCACCGATCCTTTCGGTTCGCTGACGCCGGAAGGCACTTAAAGGGCTGATTTGCATGGAAGTCGATCGTAACGAAACGGGCGCGGCGGCGCGCCGGGCCGCCTGCGCGGGCCGCGCGCCGGGCCGCCGCGGCGCACGGGCGGAGGGCCGCGCATGACGCTGATCGTCGTGTTTCTGCTGTCGTGCCTGTCGCTCGTGATCTGGCTCGTGCTGCTGTTCGCGCGCGGCGGCTTCTGGCGCGCGCGCCCCGCGCGGCGCCTGCCGCCCGACGCGCGCGGCGCGGCCACCGACGCCGGCTGGCCCGCGATTGCGGCCGTCGTGCCCGCCCGCAACGAGGCCGACGTGATCGGCGAGGCCGTCAAATCGCTCGTCGAGCAGGACTACGCGGGCCCGTTCCGTCTGATCGTCGTCGACGACCACAGCACCGACGGCACCGCCGACGCAGCACGCGCGGCCGCGGCGGCCGCCGGCCGCGCCGACCGGCTGACCGTGCTGAGCGCCGAGGCGCTGCCTGCCGGCTGGTCGGGCAAGGTGTGGGCGCAGTCGCAGGGGATCGCCGCGGTGCGCTCGCTCGGGCTGCCCGCCGACTATCTGCTGCTGACGGATGCCGACATCGGCCATCCGCCGGACGCGGTCGCGCAGCTCGTCACACGCGCGCAGGCCGAGAAGCGCGATCTCGTGTCGCTGATGGTGCGGCTGCGGTGCGATTCGTTCTGGGAAAAGGCGCTGATCCCGGCGTTCGTGTTCTTCTTCGCGAAGCTCTACCCGTTCTCGTGGGTCAACGATCCGCGCAACAAGACGGCGGGCGCGGCGGGCGGCTGCATGCTGGTGCGGCGCGACGCGCTTGAGGAGGCGGGCGGCATCGAATCGATCCGCGGCGCGCTGATCGACGATTGCAGCCTCGCCGCGCAGATCAAGCATCGCGGCGCCGGGCATCATCCGATCCGGCTCGACCTGGCCGAGCGTAGCGTGTCGTTGCGCCCGTACGACAGCTGGCGCGACATCTGGAACATGATCGCGCGGACCGCGTTCACGCAGCTCCGCTACTCGCCGGTGCTGCTGCTGGGCACGCTCGTCGGAATGACGATCATCTATCTGGTGCCGCCCGTCGCCGCGCTCGCGTATGGCGCGCGCGCGTGGCCGGCGTGGCTCGCGTGGGCGTCGATGTGCACCGCGTACGCGCCGATGCTGAGCTATTACCGCCGCTCGCCGTGGTGGGCGCCCGCGCTGCCGCTCGTCGCGCTGTTCTATGTCGGCGCGACGGTCGCGTCGGCGATGCGCTACTGGCGCGGCAAGGGCGGGCAGTGGAAGGCGCGCGTGCAGGCGCCGGTGCAGGACCGTTGACGCGTCGTGACGGCGGCGCGGCCGCCGATAGCGGTTCGGCGCGCCGGCAACGAGACGGCGCGCCGCCGCCGCCTCACTTCTGCGTGAGCAGCATGTATAGCTGGATCACGATGTCCGGCGAGAACGTGAACGGCACCCAGCCGTAGCCGCTGTGCCGCGCGACGAGCAGGCGGTCGCCGTTCATCTGCTTCTGCACAGCCATCAGCGGATTGCGCGTCGACACGAAGCGCCAGCCGGTCGGCAGACCGGTCGGCTGCTCGATCGTCATCGACGCACGCGCGTGCGCCAATTCCTCGATCAGTTGACTGAGCTGCTGCGGCGGCAGCGACACCGAGCGTTCGCCGAGCGCGAGCGTGATCTCGTCCTGCGACGGCCGTGCGACGTGCAGCGACGGCTGGCTCGGCTGGCCGTTCGCCGCTTGCATCGTCGCGACCGGCGCAGCGGCAACGACGACCGCGCGGTTCTGCTCGGTCTGCGACGCGAGCGATTCGGCCGTCGCCTTGTAGCTCGCGGCGCGCGCGGCAGCGGCTTCCGCAGCCGAGCGTTCGGTCATGGCCTGCGTGAACAGCGACTCCGCCGCCTCCTTGTCGGCCGCCGCCTGGACGGCGGCCTGCTCGGCAGCCGTGCGGTCCGCCGCGGCTTGTGCGGCGAGCGACTCGGCCGCGGCCTTGTCGCTGGCAGTCTGCGCGGCCGCGGCCGCGGCGTCGGCGGTTGCGCGGTCCGTCGCGGCTTGTTCGGTCGCGTGCGCGTCGGCGGCTGCGCGCTCGGCGCTCGCCTGCGCGGCGAGCAATTCCGCTGCCGCCCGGTCGGCCGCTGCCTGGGCGGCGGCCTGCTCGGCAGCAGCGCGGTCCGCGGCCGCTTGGGCGGCGAGCGCTTCGGCCTTCGCCTTGTCGTCGGCGGCCTGCGCAGCTGCCTGTTCGGCCGAGGTGCGATCGGCTGCGTCCCGCTCGGCGATGCTCGCATCCGCCGTCACGTGCGCGGTCGCCGCTTGGGCGGCAAGCGATTCGGCTGCGGTCTTGTCGGCTGCTGCCTGAGCGGCGGCTTGTTCGGCCGCTGCGCGATCCGCCGTCGCTTGGGCGGCGAGCGATTCGGCCGTGGCCTTGTCGGTCGCGGCCTGGCGTGCGGTGTGTTCGGCTGCGGCCCGGTCGGCGGCCGCTTGCGTGACCGCGTGCTCGGCGGTCGCGCGCTCCGATGCTGCCTGCGCGACGAGCGATTCGGCGGAGCTCCTGTCGGCGGCGGCTTGAGCCGCCGCGTGTTCCGCGGCTGCGCGAGCGGCGGCCGCCTGCGCAGCAAGCGCTTCGGCGGCGGCCTTGTCGGTCGCGGCCTGTTCCGCAGCCGCGCGTTCGGTTGCGGCGAGCGACTCGGCGGCCGATTTGTCCGCCGCCGCTTGCGCCGCGGCGTGCTCGGCAGTGGCGCGATCCGCTGCCGCCCGGGTGGCGAGCACTTCGGCTGCGGCCTTGTCGGTGACCGCCTGCGCAGCGGCGGCTTCGGCCGCGGCCCGGACGGCGGCAGCCTGCGTCGCGAGCGACTCGGCGGCGTTCTTGTCGGCGGCCGCCTGAGCGGCGAGGGCTTCGAGCGTCGACCGTTCGACGGACCTCTCGGCGGCTTCCGCGTGCTTCGTGGCGGCTTCTTCGGCGGCGGCCCGCGCGGCGGCCTTGTCTGCGGCGGCAGTGGCGGCGGCTTCCTGGGCTGCGCTCGCCACCGCACACACCGTATGGATGAGCTGATCGACGCGGCTGTCGAGCGTATCGATCTGATCGTTCAAGTTCATGCGTGCATTCTCTAGTAAGACCCGCGATTTTACCCGCAGGCCCTGCGTAGGTTCGAGCGTTGCATGTAACAAAATGCTGGTAACGCCATGGCGATGGCTATTGCGACGGTTGCCGGGCGTGTTGGTTTGCGTCGTTGGAGGCGGTTCGGCACTATTCGAGACAGCATCGGGCAAGATGTCGATGGATGGCGGCATGAAGGTCATGCGCCCATGCTTCGCCGCGTTTGGCGATCATCCGATTGCCGATTCTGTCTGTCGGCATGTGGCGGCGCGCTTCACGTCGGCTGCGATCGGACGGCGCCGGCAGACACTGCCGGCGACGGGCTGGCGATGTTCGTCGCCGTATCGGCCGGGATATGCACAAGTGGCGACATGAATGCCGATGCAGGTGAGGCTGCGCTGTGTTTGGCGATCTCGAATCGCGTGTAATTCTCTTCTCGTCGGCCGCACGAAGTTGCCGGCATGGCTTCCGCAGCCGGATGCTCCGGTCGGCGCCGTTGACAACGTGGCGGCTTCGATCGCCTCCGTATTGCGTGAGACGCGGGCGGATGGCCGTGCGAAGAGCCGATACGCGCATGGCCGCATGCCGCTCGTTGCATGCCGTATACCGCGCGACGCGCTTTCGATCGCCGATTCCCGCGTCGGCGATTGGGCGCCGGGCTTCGCGCTTTCCGCAAGGAGGAGGCGATGCGCCGATATCCTGCCGCGAGCCACGAAAGAACCGGAATGTCGCAAGGGCCGTGAGAAGCGCGTGCCAAATCGCCGCTTGGCCGCGCCGCCCGTTCGATTCTGAAGCGCGTTTTCAAAGCGTTTTCAAAGCGCCTCCGAATCGCCTCCGAAGCACCCCGAAGCACCCGAAGCACCCGAAGCGCCTCCGAATCGCCTCCGAGGCGCCCACGAATCGCCGCGGCGATCCGCCCACGCTCGCGCGCCGCTCAGCGCAAGTAGCCCGCCTGCCGGAACCAGTCGAGTGCGTCGCGGATGCCTTCGCGATACGGCCGCGCGCGATAGCCGAGCTCGCATTCCGCCTTCGCCGACGTGAAATACATCTTGTTCTTCGACATCCTGAGCGCGTCGACCGTCACGAACGGCTCGCGCTTCGTCACCTTCGCGACCGCCTCCGCGCCGAGCGCGATCGGATACAGCGGCCAGCGCGGCAGCGCGAGCGTCGGCGCCTTGCGGCCCGTCAATTGCGCGATGTCGGCGAGCATCGTCTGCAGCGGCAGGTTCTCGCCGCCGAGGATGTAGCGTTCGCCGATCCGCCCGCGCTCGAGCGCGAGCAGGTGGCCGAGCGCGACGTCGTCGACGTGCACGAGGTTCAGCCCCGTGTCGACGAACGCCGGCATCTTGCCGAGCGCGGCTTCGACGATGATCCGGCCGGTCGGCGTCGGCTTCACGTCGCGCGGGCCGATCGGCGTCGACGGATTGACGATCACCGCCGGCAGCTTGTCGTCGGCGATCATCCGCTCGACCGCGCGCTCCGCGAGCACCTTGCTGCGCTTGTATACGCCGATTGCCTGCTCGGCCGCGAGCGGCGACGATTCGTCGGCCGATGCGCCCGACGGCGTCACCTTCAGCGTTGCGACGCTGCTCGTGTAGACGATCCGCTCGACGCCCTCGGCGAGCGCCGCGCGCATCGTCGCGACCGCGCCTTCGAGATTCGCGCGCTCGATCTCGAGCGGGTCGGGCGCCCACAGCCGGTAATCGGCCGCGACGTGCAGCAGGTAGCGCACGCCGCGCAGGGCGGCGCGCATCGACGCCTCGTCGCGCATGTCGCCCGTCGCGATCTCGGCGTCGAGATCCGCGACGTTCGTGCGCGGGCTCGTCGGCCGCACGAGCACGCGCACCCGATAGCCTTGCTGCCGCGCGGCGCGCGCGACGGCAGAGCCGACAAAACCGGAAGCGCCGGTCACCAGAACGAGATCGCGTTGTGTGTCAGTCATAGTCCTCATGGCCGCGCGGTCGTGCGGCGCGGCTTGTTGTGCGTCGTGCGAGATTGTACGTGGTCGCCTCGCATGGGCGGCGCGCTGTGCGTCGAGCGCCGTTCACGGCGCGCGACTACAATGCCGGGCTTGATCGATTGGATGACACGGGGGATGCGATGAACGGCGACGATCTGGACGAACGGATCGAAACCTATTACGTGCGGGTGCGCGGCGTGGTGCAGGGCGTGGGCTTCCGGCACGCGACCGTGCGCGAGGCGCATGCGCTTCGTCTGCGCGGCTGGGTTGCGAATCTCGACGACGGCTCGGTCGAGGCGATGCTGCAAGGCACGGCGCCGCAGATCGACCGGATGCTCGCGTGGCTGCGGCACGGGCCGCCCGCCGCGCACGTGACCGAGGTGACGTTCGAGGAGCGCCGGACCGACAAGCGCTTCGAGCGCTTCCAGCAGCATTGACCGCCGCGTTCGAGTATTCGCGGGCGGGGCGGGGGATCGCGCTGTCGGTGGCGGCGTCGGCGCGCATCGATCGCGCGACACGCATGTGAATCCCGCTCATCGCCACAGCGGGCACGCCGCATGCCCATCCGCATTCGCGACGAGCGATCCGTCTTGTAATCTGTCTAAAGATTTCGTTTCATTTTGTTACTTAGGGCATACCCTTAGCGGCGATTAGAATTTTTGAACGAATTCTTGCGCCTACGGGCCCGCCCATGAACGGTCATGTTTTCACGTCGCAGGGGCGCTGCTCCTTTACGGCGGCGCATCGCCGGACAATCCCCCGGTACTCGCTTCCGATCGCGGCCGAACGGCTCGCGAGCCTGATTGTTCCGCTCCCCGCCGCCAGCGCCGCGCTCGCCACACGCATTGGCCCGGCCGTGCGATGAGTTTTCCCGCCATGTCTGCCCAAGCGGCCGCCGGACGCTCGATCGAGGTCGACTTCTTTCGCGGCCTCGTGTTGCTGACGATCGTCGTCGATCACATCGGCGCGAGCGTGCTGTCGCGCGTGACGCTGCACGCGTTCGCGCTGTGCGACGCGGCCGAGGTGTTCGTGTTCCTCGGCGGCTTCGCGACCGCGAGCGCGTATCTCGCCGTTAGCGCGCGGCACGGCGCGGGCGCCGCGCGGCGGCGTTTCGTGCGGCGCGCCGCGCAGATCTATCGCGCGTTTCTCGCGACGTCGACGCTGATGCTCGTCGTGTCGGCCGTGCTCGACCATTACGGGATCGACGCGCCGAACATGGCGCTCGACGACATCAGCGTGCTGCTCGCGTCGCCGCTCGCGGGGCTTATCGAACTGCTGACGTTCAAGCGCCAGCCGTATCTCGCGTCGGTGTTGCCGATGTACGTGCTGTTCGCGCTCGCAACGCCCGTCGTCGTGCCGCTCGCGCGGGCGAAGCCATGGTGGCTGCTGTTCGGCAGTGTGCTGCTGTGGAGTTGCGCGGGCTGGCTCGCGGCCGAGCTCCTCGACACCGATTCGTTCCGTTGGAATTTCAATCCGTTCGCGTGGCAGCTGATGTTCGTGCTCGGCGTGCTCGTGCGCTGCTGGCCGCTGCATCGCGATGTCGCGGCGGGGCCGGGTGGCGCCGCGATCACCGCAGTCGCGCTCACGGTCGTACTCGCGTGCGCGTACTACAAGCTGTTTTCCGGATTGCCGCTGCCGGAAGGCGAGCTCAAGCGCAATCTCGCGTGGCCGCGCGTGATGAACTTCATCGCATTCGCGTGGCTGATGGCCGAACTCGTTCGCTACGGCTGGATCGCGCGGATCGCGCGCGCGGCGTGGCCTGTCGTGGCGGTCGGGCGGCGCGGGATGCTGTGCTTCGTCGTCGGCGCGGCAATATCGCTGACGCTCGATTCGGTGCTGCACGGGATGAACGGCAACGCGCGGATGCTGCAGGTCGGAGTCGGTCTTGCCGCGGATGCGTGCGCGCTCGCGCTGATGCTGACCGTCGCGAGCTCGGGACAATTGTTCCAGCGCATTCGCAGGAGCGTGGCCGCGTAACGCAAGCAGGTGGTGCGCACTGCCAATCTTTTTCACGTGCGCTTGCCGTTCGCGTCGTCGTATGCGCCGCACGTATCGCTCATTGCGCGATGAGCATCGGCGGTACCGCCGCGACGTCCTGCCGGTCGTCGAGCCGCCACGGCCCGCCGCGCGCCGCCGCGCGCGTCCGTTCGGCGCTTGAGCGCGTGTCGCCACGCTTCACGCATATCGCATCGAAATCCTCGCGTCGCATCGGCCGGGGCGACGCGAGCCGGGCAGCGCCGCGTTGCGTGCTGGGGATTCGGCATCGGCTGAGCGCTGTTCGGCGCGCGGCCGCTCGCTCGTGCAGGTCGCCTCGCCTTTAACCGCGCCGTCATGGGCAGTTCGTATACTCGGTCCCCGCCGCGTTGCCTTGCAACGGACGAAATCGATCGAGGAAAAATCGTGCGGACAACGAAATCAATCAGAATCTTCGCGGCACGTCTGCTGCCCGTCGTCGCGTTGACGCTCACGCTCGCGAGCTGCGGCGGGGACGATCTGACGCCGGCTGCGCAGCGCTGGGCAATGCCCGCGAACGAGATGCCGCTCGGTCCGCAAGGCCTTGCGCAGGGCGTGTCGTCGCAGTCCGTCGCGACGGGCGTCACTTATTACCAGATCAAGCGCGGCGCACCGAGCGCGGCCGACTTCTGGACTGTCAACATCGGCTTCTATGCGACGCAGGCCGCGACGCAAACCGATGCGGCGAATCTCGCCGCCGCCGGCTTCACGGCGCGCGTCGACGCGTCGGCGGGCACCGACCTGCAGGGCAACGTGCTCGGCTACTGGCTGTCGGTCGGCCGCTACGCGGCGCAGGCCGACGCGACGGCGGCGGCCGTGCAGATCGCGCAGGCGACGCGAAATCGCTACAAGCCCGGCACGCGGCATACGTCGCTCGCCGGCAATCCGACAACGGGACCGTGGATCGTCAACGTGCTCGCGATCGACCCGTCGCGGGCCGGCGCGGCGCTGTCGGTCGCGCTGCCGGGCGGCAACGATCTCGGCGCGGGCGGCGAGACGGTATCGGCGGCGCAGGCGCGCGTCAACGCGCTCGCCGGCATCAACGGCGGCTTCTTCACGAACATCAATCCGTTCGGCGCGCCGCTGCCGCCGCGATCGCCCGTCGGCGCGACGGTCGTCGACGGACGCCTTGCCGCCGCGGCGATCGGCAAGCGTCCCGGCCTGCTGCTCGCGCGCGACGCGAACGGCCGCCAGCGCGCGACGATCGTGCGCAACCTCGCGACGACGATCACGCTGACCGACGCGCAGGGCAGCGCGATCGCGGTCCAGACGCTGAACCGGCCGATCCTCGGCACGGTCGTCAATTGCGGCGTGCAGGCGCAGACGCCGACGCGCGAGCCGGCGCAGGACACGGTCTGCACGAACTACGACGACCTCGTGATGTACGACGCACTGTATCTGCGCGGCGGCGCGTCGAACACGCTCGTCGACGCCGGCTATCGGGGGGCGCGCTACGAGCTGGTGGTCGATGCGAACGGCGCGGTGGTGTCGGGCCACGCGACGCTCGGCGCGGCGCCGCCGCCGAACGGCTACGTGCTGCAGGGGCTCGGCGCGAGCGCCGCGTGGCTGCAGGCGCACGCGACGCCGGGCACGCGCCTCGCCGTATCGCAACGGCTGTCGGCGAACGGCGCGAACCTGGCGTTCGCATCGGGCACGTCGCTCGTCGAGGCGGGGCCGACGCTATCGGTGCCGAATCTCGCGCAGAGCGCCGCGCAGGAGGGATTCGCGCCGACGGTGGGCGGCGTCGACGCAGGCGAAGGCGGCACCGCGAACGGCAACTGGTACAACGGCTGGTACGTTGCGCGCAACGGGCGCACGGCGGTCGGTGTCGCGGCCGACGGCACGATCCTGCTCGTCGAGATCGACGGCCGGCAGCCGGCGCTGAGCCTCGGCACGAGCATTCCGGAGACGGCGGCGGTGATGGCGTGGCTGGGCGCGACGTCCGCCGTCAATCTCGACGGCGGCGGCTCGAGCAACATGGTGATTGGCGGAAAGACGGTCGGACATCCGTCCGACACGACGGGCGAGCGAGGCGTCGGCGACACACTGATGCTGTTGCCGAGCTGACGAAGAAGCCGTGCGCAAGCGGCGCGCGCGGCGTGGCGGCATCAATGGCGCAGATCTGTCCTCGTTTGCTTCGCGCTCGCCGCGTCGTCCTGCGTCGCGGCGTCCGCGTCGGGGGGATCGTCGTCGCGCTCGGTCAGAAGCGCATCCACGTCGGTTGCCGCGGCCGCCGCGCGCAGCGCCGTGCAGCGTTGCGCGTGGCGGATGTCCGACAGCATCCGCCAAAGCCTCGTTGACTTGTTTTTCATCGTTCTCTCCCTGCCGATGTCGCCCGTGCCGGCGAGTTGTTTCAGTGTAGGACGCTTATGGGCGAACCGTAGGGAGAATGTGGCGCGCAAGTCACACGTCGAGGGATTTCACTAGTGCGCGGCGACCGCCTGCGCGTTGCGGCGCTCCGCTTCGCAGCGAAGATGCTCGCGCGACAGCTTGTTCATCAGCGGCAACAGCAGCAGGCCGATCGCCATGCCGCCCGCCGCGAGCCAGCCGAGGCCCGTGAACAGCTCGATGTAGAGCGGCAGCGACGCGGTCGCGGGGAGATCGTGCGACGGCATCTGCGCGAAGTTCGCGATGACGCTGCCGAGATATTGCGATACGCCCGTCGCGACGAAGTACGCGCCCATCATGAAGCCGCCCATCCGGGCCGGCACGTAGCGCGCGATCATCGCGAGGCCGAGGCCGCTCACGAGCAGTTCGCCGAGCGAGTAGAAGCCGTAGCCCGCCACCATGAACCACGACGACACGCGGCCGTCGACCGCGAAGCGCCCGCTCATCGCGAACGCCAGGTAGCCGAGCGCGACGACGCCGAAGCCGAGCGCGTACTTCCCGGCGACGGGCAGATCGCGGCCGCGCTTCGCGAGACCGTTGTAGATCACGACGAGCACGGGGCTCAGCAGCATGATCCAGATCGGATTGAGCGCCTGGAATTGCGCGGCGCTCCACGTGAAGAGCGTCGTGCCGAACAGGATGAAGCGCGGATCGACGTTGCGCAGCGCGAACAGCGTGAGCGACGTCGACATCTGCACATAGAAGACGAAGAACAGGATCACCTGCGCGATCAGCAGCAGCGCGGCGATGAGGCCCGCGCGCTCGGAGCGGTTCGACTTCACGATCATGTACGCGAAGATCGCGAGAATCGCGAATGCGGCGGTCCACACGCTCGCGACCGCGAGCCGCTTGTGGCCCAGCACGTACATCGTGACGAGACCGAGCGCGACACTGCCCGCCGCGACGGCCGCGAGGCGTCGCCAGTGGACGGGCTCCGCGTCGGGCTGCGAGCCGATGTGCGCGAGCGTGCGATGCATCAGCACGAAGTTGAGGACGCCGAGCGCCATCCCGGCGCAGCAGACGGCGAACGCCGCGTGCCAGCCCCAGTGATCCTTGATCCACGGCGTCGCGAGCATCGACGCGGTGGAGCCGATGTTGACCGCCATGTAGTAGATCGTGAACGCGCTGTCGATTCGTGCGTTGTCGCCTTCATAAATGCGGCGCACGAGATTCGCGGCGTTCGACTTGAAGAGCCCGTTGCCGACGACGATCACGCCGAGCGACGCATACATGAACGCAAGATGATCGTTCGGAATCGCAAGCATCAGGTAGCCCGCGCACAGCACGATCGCGCCGGCGATCATCGAGCGGCGCGCGCCGAGCACCTTGTCGCCGATCCAGCCGCCGATCGACGGCGACGCATAGACGAGCGCGGTGAACGCGCCCCAGGTCAGGTTCGCATGGCCGTCGGTGAAGCCGAGCTTGTCGACCATGAAGAGGACGAGCAGGGCCGCCATCCCGTAGTAGCCGAAACGCTCCCACATTTCGATCAGAAAGACCGTGGTAAACGAGCGGGTCCGCGACACGCGAGTATTCATTGTGCACCTCCGGATTGAGCAGACGAAACGCCGCGCGCGACGACGCGACGGATAGCGGGCGAGACGCCGGCCGCGACGCGGCGGCGGGCCGGGCCCGGCGGATCGGCGCTGGCGCGAGGGCGGTGCAGTGCGGGTGGCGAGATGCGAAAACGTGCGCGCGCGGCGCGCGAGAAAGAGGAAAGGGAAGTCATGTCGATAGGCGGGCAAGCGCCCGGATCGGGGCGCACGACGAGGCGCCGCGCGCAGCGGATGGGCCGCGCGCCGTCGCCGGTGAAAAACGGGCGGTCCGCGAGATCGTCGCGGCTCGCGAGGCGGCCGCGATTCTCGCGGCCTGTCGGATCTTCGTCACTCAGGGTAATCCCCGAAAAAGAGGGCTGTCTTCTTTGCTGCTCATGGTCGTGGGCTGATTGAAAGCCGTCTGCCGTCATTTGCCGCAACACGCGCAAACCCGCGTGGAGCTTGCCTGTGAAGGCGGTGAGTCTGGCAAGATAGCGTGCCGTCTCGATCTCGGCGCCGCGGCTCGCGGCATCCGATTCGGGCTGGCAGCGCTATTCGAGACGACGAAGAGTAAGTCATATCTATCAAACTTCGTTATTTTCCATCAAACATTTTTTGACGATAAGATTTCGGCCTGCTATGGTTCCTTCCACTGAAAACACGCGGCCTGCCAATGCTGGCGTCGCGCTCGGTAGCAAGATTCGGGCGCTGCGGCAGAGGCTGAAGCGCACGCTCGACGAAACAGCGACTGCCGCGGGTATTTCCAAGCCGTTTTTGTCGCAGGTCGAACGCGGGCTCGCGTCGCCGTCCATCACGTCGCTGGCCGGCATCGCGCATGCGCTGGGCGTCACGGTGCAGTACTTCGTCGAGACGCCGAGCGAGGAGCGTTCGGTTTGCCGCGGCGATCAGCTGCGTTTCTTCAGCTTCGCCGATTCGGCGAACCTGTTCGCGCGGCTGACGAACGTGCCGGAAGGGCGCCAGCTCGAGGCGATTCTCGTGCGGATGCCGCCGGGGCAGAAGCGGTCCGAGGTCACGACGCATGCAGGCGAGGAATTCCTGTATGTGATCGAAGGTGAAGTGTCGTTGACGCTGGAGGGCAAGACGTTCGTCCTGTACGCCGGCGACAGCGCGCATTACCAGTCGACGGTCCCGCATAGCTGGGTCAACACCGCGAAGATCGAGTCGGTGGTGGTCTGGGTCGGGACGCCGAGGTTGTTCTAAGGCGGGGCATTCCTTCGTTTTCTCGAACGGGATGCCTGTCGAAAGCAACGTAAGGATGACTAACATGAAATACAGGCACCAGGGGCCCCCCGTTTCTTCGCAGCCTTAAGCGTTCTTCGCGCCGCGCCGCGCACGGCCTTGTACCGCGCGCCGCTTTCCCGCTATCACTACCAATCGCACACGATGAAACACACGCATGCCCTCGCGGCCGTGCTGGCCGCGCTCGCCCTGACCACGGCGCAGTTCGCCTCGGCCGTCTCCGTTCCCTCGAACGTCGTTCTCGCCGATCAGCAGGATCTGACGCGGCAGGTGCCCGCCGAAGTCGAATCGCTCGATCCCGCTCACATCGAATCGTGGACCGGCAACACGATCGGTCTCGATCTGTTCGAAGGGCTCGCGCGCATCGCCGCGGACGGGAGCGTGGTGCCGGGCGTCGCGCAGTCGTGGGAGCACAAGGCGCCGGATACGTGGATCTTCAAGCTGCGCCGCGACGCGAAGTGGAGCAACGGCCAGCCGGTGACGGCCGCCGATTTCGTGTATTCGTGGCAGCGTCTCGCCGATCCGAAGACGGGCTCGAAATACACGATCCTCGTCGAGTTCGTGAAGAACGCGTCGGCGATCGTTGCGGGCAAGCAGCCGCCGACGAACCTGGGCATTCGCGCGGTTGACCCGTACACGGTCGAAGTGACGACCGAGGTGCCGGTGTCGTACTTCCCCGAGCTGACCGCGATGGCGCCGCTCACGCCCGTCAACAAGGACACGGTGACGAAGTTCGGCGGCGCATGGACGCAGCCGAAGAACATCGTGAGCAATGGCCCGTACACGCTCGTCGACTGGCAGCCGAACAACCGCATCTTGATGGCGAAGAGCGGCAAGTACTGGAACGCGCGCAACGTCGTGATCCGCAAGGTCACCTATCTGCCGATCGAGAACGACGAGACCGCGCTGCGGATGTACCAGGCGGGCCAGATCGATTACACGTATTCGATTCCCGCGGGCGGCTTCGGCCAGGTCAGCAAGCAGTTCGGCAAGGAGTTGCGGCCGGGGTTGCAGCTTGCGACGTATTACTACTTCCTGAAGAACAGCGACCCGGCGCTGAAGGACAAGCGCGTGCGGGAGGCGCTTGCGATGGTGCTCGATCGCGAGATCCTGACGTCGAAGATCACGCAGGCGGGCGAAGTGCCGATGTACGGGCTGATGCCGAAGGGCGTGAAGGGCGTGCAGCGGCCGTTCACGCCGGACTGGGCGTCGTGGCCGATGGGCAAACGCGTCGAGTATGCGAAGAACCTGCTGAAGCAGGCGGGCTACGGCGACTCGAATCCGCTCACGTTCACGCTGACCTACAACACGAACGACCTGCACAAGAAGGTTGCGCTTTTCGCGGCGTCCGAATGGCGCACGAAGCTCGGCGTGACGGCGAAGCTCGAGAACGTCGAGTTCAAGGTGCTGATGAAGCAACGTCATGACGGCAAGGTGCAGGTCGCGCGCGACGGCTGGTTCGCCGACTACAACGACGCAATGACGTTCTTCGACCTGATTCGCTGCGGCAGCCCGCAGAACACGGTCGGCTATTGCAATCCGAAGGTCGACGCGCTCGTCGCCGAAGCGAACCAGAAGCTCGACGACGGCTCGCGCACGGCGCTCCTCACGCAGGCGCACGATCTCGCGATGAGCGACTATCCGATGGTGTCGCTCTTCCAGTATTCGGCGGACCGTCTCGTGAAGCCGTATGTCGCCGGCTACACGCTGACGAACTACATCGACATGCGCGCGTCGCAGGACATGTATCTGACCAAGCACTGAGCGGAGCCGATCATGCTGGCCTATGCATTGCGGCGCACGCTATGGGCGGTGCCGACGATTCTCGCCGTCATCACCGTCTGCTATCTGCTGCTGCATTTCACGCCCGGCGGGCCATTCGACAGCGAGAAGCAGATGTCCGCCGCGACGCTCGCGAACCTGAACGCGAAGTACCACCTCGACGAGCCGCTGTGGAAGCAGTACCTGCTGTATCTCGGCTCGCTGCTGCACGGCGATCTCGGTCCGTCGTTCCGTTATACGGACTGGACCGTCAACGATCTCGTGCGCAAGGCGCTGCCCGTGAGTCTCGGCGTCGGCGGCGTGTCGATTCCGCTGTCGATCGTGCTCGGCGTGCTGCTCGGCACGATCGCGGCCGTGCGGCGCGACAGCATCGTCGATCGCGTCGTGATGCTGATCGGCAACTTCGGCAACGTGATTCCGCCGTTCGTGCTCGGCCCCGTGCTCGTGCTGATCTTCGCGATCCTGCTGAAGACGTCCGAGGGCGCCGGCTGGCTGCCCGCGGGCGGCTGGGGCGACGGCGGCTGGCGCTATCGCGTGCTGCCCGTCGCGCTGCTCACGCTGATCAACGTGTCGCTGCTCGCGCGCGTGATGCGCGGCTCGATGATCGAGACGCTGTCGAGCAACTTCATCCGCACCGCGCGCGCGAAAGGCCTGCCCGGCCGCACGATCGTGATGCGCCATGCGCTGAAGCCCGCGCTGATGCCCGTCGTGTCGCTGTTCGGCACGGTCTGCATCTCGTCGATCACCGCGGCCGTCGTGACGGAATCGGTGTTCGCGCTGCCGGGCCTCGGACAGCTCGTCGTCAACGGCGCGATCAATCGCGACTACACGCTCGTACTCGGTCTCGTCGTGCTGACGACCGTCTGCGCGGTGCTGTTCAACCTGCTGGTCGATCTCGCCTACGCTTGGCTCGATCCGCGCATCCGTTATTGAGAGGGCGACGCGATGACGCCTGTTTCTCCTTCGATCGATCTGCCGCAGCCGGCCGATGCGCCGCCGCGCTCGCGCACGCCGCTCGAGCTCGCCGCACGGCGCTTCGTGCGCAACCGCGCGGCGCTTGCGAGCCTTGCGGTGCTCGTGCTGATCACGCTCGCGTGCTTCGTCGGGCCGCTTCTTTCTCCTAACGATCCGGCCGCGAGCGACTGGTCGTCGATCAGCCTCGCGCCGACGCTCGCGAACATGCACTGGCTCGGCACCGACGAGCTCGGCCGCGATCTGCTCGTGCGCACGCTGGTTGGCGGGCGCGTGTCGCTCGAAGTCGGCTTGCTCGGCACGCTCGTGTCGGGACTCTTCGGCGTTGCGTGGGGCGCAATCGCGGGCTTTGCCGGCGGACGCGCCGACGCGACGATGATGCGGATCGTCGACATGATGTATGCGATTCCGTATCTGCTGATCGCGATCCTGATGATGACGCTGTTCGGCCGCTCGTTCATCCTCGTCGTGCTGACGATCAGTGCGTTCTCGTGGCTCGACATGGCGCGCGTCGTGCGCGGCCAGACGCTGTCGCTGCGCACGCGCGAGTTCGTCGACGCGGCGCGCGCGATCGGCGTCGCCCCCGCGACGATCGTCCGGCGCCACATCGTGCCGAATCTGCTCGGCGTCGTGGTCGTCTACGCGACCGTCAGCGTGCCGACGATCGTGCTGACCGAATCGGTGCTGTCGTTCCTCGGACTCGGCGTGCAGGAGCCGATGACGAGCTGGGGCGTCCTGATCCAGGACGGCGCGCAGAAGCTCGAAGCGATGCCGTGGCTGCTCCTCGCGCCCGCGGTGATGCTGTGCGTGACGCTCTACTGCGTGAACTTCGTCGGCGACGGTCTGCGCGACGCACTCGACCCGAAGGACCGCTGAGATGGCGCTACTCGAAGTCAAGAATCTCGGCGTGCGCTTCACGCGCCGGGAAGGCGAGCCGGTCGACGCTGTGTCGGGGGTGTCGTTCTCGCTCGACGCGGGCAAGACGCTCGGCATCGTCGGCGAATCGGGCTCCGGCAAGAGCCAGACGGTGATGGCGCTGCTGGGCCTGCTCGCGGGCAACGGCTCGACGTCCGGCGAAGCGCTGTTCGACGGCGAGAACCTGCTCGACATGGGCATGCGGCAGTTGAACGAAGTGCGCGGCAACCGGATCGGGATGATCTTCCAGGACCCGATGACGTCGCTCAATCCGTTCCTGACGATCGAGCGGCAGATGACAGAGAGCCTGCAACTGCATCGGAAGATGTCGCGCAAGGACGCGATCGGGCGCGCGATCGAAGCGCTCGAAGCGGTCAGGATTCCTGACGCCGCGCGCCGGATCGGGATGTACCCGCACGAGTTCTCGGGCGGCATGCGTCAGCGCGTGATGATCGCGATGGCGCTGCTGCTCGAGCCCGAGATCCTGATCGCCGACGAGCCGACGACCGCGCTCGACGTCACCGTGCAGGCGCAGATCATCGAGCTGCTGCGCGAGCTGAACCGCGAGCACGGCACGTCGATCGTGCTGATCACGCACGACATGGGCGTCGTTGCGGGGCTCGCGGACGACGTGATGGTGATGTATGCGGGCCGTACGGTCGAATACGCGAGCGCCGACGCGATCTTCGCCGCGCCGTCGCATCCGTACACGATCGGCCTGCTGAACGCGCTGCCGCGACTCGACGCGCCCGACGACACGCCGCTTGTCGCGATTCCCGGCAACCCGCCGCTACCCGGCCAAGGCATGCTCGGCTGCGCGTTCGCGAAGCGCTGTTCGCATGCATCGGATCGGTGCGGCGCCGAGCGCCCCGAGCTGATCGCCTATTCGGACACGGGCGCCGTGCGCGCGTGTCATCGGCCCATTGCGGAAATCATGGGAGGGCTGCGATGAGCGCCGCGACCGATCTCGTTTCTTCGACTTCGTCGTTCGTTTCCGCTTCGCCGGACGCGCCGGGCGGCGTCGGACCCTCCGGTGTCGGTGCGCCGGACGCAGGTGCGCGAGGCAACGACGCTTCGCACGACGCCGATGCGCTGCTGTCGGTGCGCGATCTCAAGGTGCATTTCCGCGTGCCGCTCGGCGGCTACCCGTGGTCGCCCAAAGGCACGCTGCGCGCGGTCGACGGCGTGTCGTTCGACGTGAAGCGCGGCGAGACCGTCGGGCTCGTCGGCGAATCGGGTTGCGGCAAGTCGACGCTCGCACGCGCGCTGATCGGCCTCGTACCGGTCACGGCGGGCACCGTGCAATGGCGCGGCGAGCCGATCGTGAGCGGCGCGCGCCGCGACGCGCGCAAGATCCGCCGCGAGATGCAGATGATCTTTCAGGATCCGCTCGCGTCGCTCGATCCACGGATGACGATCGAGCAGGTCGTCGCCGAGCCGCTCGTCACGCATCGGCCGGGCATCGGCCGCGAAGAAGTGCGCCGCCGCGTGCTGACGATGCTCGAGCGCGTCGGCCTGAACGTCCATCATCTGCTTCGTTATCCGCACGAATTTTCCGGCGGCCAGTGCCAGCGCGTCGGCATTGCGCGCGCGTTGATCGGCGAGCCGCATCTCGTGATCTGCGACGAGCCCGTGTCCGCGCTCGACGTGTCGATCCAGGCGCAGATCGTCAACTTGCTGCGCGATCTGCAGCGCGAGCTGTCGTTGTCCTATCTGTTCGTCGCGCACGATCTCGCGGTCGTCAAGGCGATCAGCCAGCGCGTGCTCGTGATGTATCTCGGCCGCGTGATGGAATTCGGCACGCGCCGCGACGTGTACGGCGCGCCTCAGCATCCGTACACGCGTGCGCTGCTCGCCGCCGCGCCGACGCCGGAGCCCGCGCGCGAGCGCGCGCGGCGGCCGCTGTTGCTCGCGAGCGAGATGCCGTCTCCGCTCGATCCGCCTTCGGGCTGCGCGTTCCGCACGCGATGTCCGGAAGCGATCGACGCCTGCGCGCGCGAGGTGCCGCAGCCCGAGGTGCGCGGCGGATCGGCCGCGCGCGTCGCTTGCATTCGGGCCGGCATCGCGGGCGCGCGACGCTGAGCAGTACCGACAAAGACACAACAAGCCAACAGGGGTGTGGACGGCGCGGAGGATCTTCGCGTCGTGGGAAGGCGCGTCGTCACGGCGGCGCGCCGGGGTGTCGCCGGCCGCGATGCGCGGCCGGCGCGTGGGTCGTCAACATAAAAAGAGAAGCGCAATGACACAACATCAATCGATGAAGAGGGTCGCGCGAGCAGTCCTGCTCGCGTGGGGACTGCCGATGCTCGCCGGCGTGTCGATCGCCGGCGCGGCGCGTGCGGATGACGCGGCGCCGGCCGCGCCGGCTCAGGCGGCGCCCGCCGCGACGCTTGCGCAGCAGGCGACGACGCCAAACGCGATCATCAACGCCGACGCCACGCAGGAGATCATGCCGCCGGAGCCGGTGTCGAGCCAGTCGAAGTCGAAGGGCTTCATTGCCGACAGTCATTTCGACGTGCTGTTGCGCAACTACTCGGACGTGCTCGATTCGAAGGGCGGACCGCATCGCCACGCGTGGGTCCAGGGTGTGATGGCGAACTTCGAGTCCGGCTATACGGGCGGGCTGATCGGCTTCGGCGTCGACGCGTCGATTTACGCGGCACTGAAGCTCGACGGCGGCGCGGGCGCGGGCAACATGGTGCACATCGCGAAGGGCGGCGGCGGCTCGAACCAGCTCGCATGGGCGTTTCCCGGCATCTACGACGTGAAGGCGCGCATTTCGAACACGGTGATCAAGTACGGTTTGCAGGCGGTCGACAATCCGTTCATGGAGCAGCACGATAACCGCGCGCTGCCGCCGACGTTCCTCGGCGCGACGATCGTCAGCAACGAATTCAAGAACGTGATGCTCGAAGCGGGCAGCTTCACGAAGACGAACGCGCGCGGCCACACGACGCTCACGAACCTGACGACCCAATACGGCGGCACGCGCGTCGATCGCTTCACGTACCTGGGCGGCACCTGGGATTATTCGTCGGCGGGCTCGGCGTCGTTCTACGCGAGCCAGGCCGACGACGTATGGCGCCAGTACTACGGCTCGGTCAAGCAGAGCTACGGCTCGCCGCAGGCGATCAAGTGGACGGGCTTTGGCAACTTCTATTCGACGCACGACACGGGCGACGCGCGCCAGGGCAAGATCGACAACAACGCGTACAGCCTGTCGCTCGCCGCGCAGCACGGTCCGCACGAGCTGCTGCTCGGCTATCAGCAGGTGCTCGGCGACCAATTCTTCGATTACCTGAACGAAACGAACGGCATCTTCCTCGTCGATTCGATGGACGTCGACTACAACGCGCCGCACGAAAAATCGCTGCAGTTGCGCTATACGTTCTACGGCAAGGAGGCGGGGCTGCCCGGCTTCAAGGCGATGGTGTGGGGCGTGACGGGCTGGGGCGCGGATGGCTCCGCGAGCGCGGCGCTCGATCCGACGCGCTCGAGCATCTACTGGAAGGACGGCGCGCCGGTGCAGGGCCGCCACCACGAGTTCGGCTTCATCCCATCGTACACGATCCAGAGCGGCAAGTTCAAGGACACGAAGATCACGTTCATCGCGATGTGGCACGTCGGCTCGACGCACTACTCGGACAGCACCAACCAGGAATACCGGCTGGTCGTGAACGTGCCGGTGAAGGTGTTCTGAGCATTCCGAAACGATTCGCGCGGCGGCGCAAGCTCGGCTGCCGCCCGACATCGACATTTCTGCGGCGGCATGCGGCCCGCGTCCGAATGCGCAAGCCGCCGCCGTTCGCCGCGCCCCGGACGATGCGCGTGCACGCAGCCGCGCATCCGTTCGATCAGGCGGTCTTCGTTGCGGGGGCGAGCACCGCTTCGCTCGCTGCTTGCGGATCGAGTTCGATCAATTGCCGGCCCGTGTCGCGCCATGCGTCGAGGCCGCCGCGAAGTGCGAGCGCGTCGGCAAAGCCGGCCTGCTTGAGGCGCTGAGCCATCAGCGCCGCCGACACTTCGTTCGGGCACGAGCAATAGATCACGAATTTCTGCGTCGCCGGATAGTGCGCGACGATGGCGTGCAGATCGCGTTCGTCGGCGAACTGCGCGCCCGGGATCGCGTACGGATCGAGCTTGCGGTGCTCGGGCGAGCGCGCGTCGACGATGACCGGCGCGGGATCGGCTTGCAGCAACTGGCCGAGTTCGTCGACGTCGATCCGCGCGTTCGCGAGCTGGCGAATCAGCGCGCGGCGGCGCATCCAGCGCGTGGCCGTATAGAGCGCGAGCAGCACGACGATCACGACGAGCACCGCGCGGCCGAGCCGGTTCGCGCCGGTGAAAAGCCAATCGATCTGTTTCGCGAACACGAACCCGACGGCGATGCCGCAGCTCGCCCACAGCAGCGCGCCAAGGCCGTCGTAGCCGACGAACGTCCGATAGCGCGTGCCGAGCGCGCCCGCCATCGGCACCGAGATCAGCGACAGACCGGGGATGAAGCGCGCGACGGCGAGCACGCGCACGCCCCAGCGGCCGAAGAAGCGTTCGGTTTTTTTCACGCAGCTGTCACGCGACAGCGAAAGCTTGCATAAGGTTTTCAGCGCGCGGCCGCCGAAATGCCGGCCGGCGACGTACCACGCGGTGTCGCCGATCAGCGCCGCGAGCACCGCGAGTGCGAGCACGGGCGCGAGCTGCGCGCCGATCGCGTCCGGATGCAGCGTCGCCATTGCGCCGAACAGCACGAGCGTCGGCATGGCGGGCACGGGCAGGCCGATCGCGGCCGCGAGCACGTTGGCGAACACGATGAGCGGCCCGAAACGGGCGACGAGATCATGAAGCATGACGAAACGATGGAGGGTCGCCGCGAGAAGCGCGCGGCATGGAGCGCGTGGATGTGCCGATTATCGGCTATTTTCGGGAAGGGGATCACAGCGCGCATCGGCGCGCGGCGGAGACGGTGAGGGCGCGGGTCGGCCGCGGCCTCACCATGGCGGCGGGATCAGGGCGTCGTGCTGCGGACGAGCGGGGTGGTGCCGTGCGTTTCGCCCGGCAGTTCCGCGCCGTGCGAACGAATCGCGGCGATCAACTCGGCGGGCGTGATTTCGTAGCGTACTTCCCGATGGATGCCGGGCTTGCGTTCGTCGATTTCGATGAGCAGTACGCTTTTGCCGTCTTCGGTGGCCGCGAGACGCAGCGAGCGAAGCTCGCGGCCGTCGGCCGGATCGAATTCGGTCAGCAGGGTCATGGCCCCGGAAGAACCGGTCGTGCGCATTGAACGTGTCCTCGTGTCGTGAAGTAGGAAATGTTGCTTTGCGGACTGCTTGAATGCAGTTTAACCGAACCGGGCGGCGGCAATGAGAATTTCGCGAGGCGTTCGATCGGTATGGCCGGGCGGCCTGGCGGAGCGTTGCCGCGCGTTGCGCGGCGGGCCCGTCGGCGTTCGCGTAAATCCGCATGTTGCGGCGGCGCGTCACGATAAAAGTATGAGAGAAAACGGAATCGGCCCGGCGCGCCGTCGAGCGGCGGGCGCCGGGCCGATTTGTTCGCCGGCGCTTCGTCGAAGCCGGCCGGCGGCCGTCGCGAGACGGGCGCGTTGTGCCCGTCGTCATTGCGCCCGTCGTCAGATCACACGAGCCCCGTCAGATAATAGACGGCGATCACGAAGAACACCGCGAGCGTCTTGATGATGGTCACCGCGAAGATGTCGCGATACGACTCGCGGTGCGTGAGGCCCGTCACCGCGAGCAGCGTGATCACCGCGCCGTTGTGCGGCAGCGTGTCCATGCCGCCGCTTGCCATCGCGACGACCCGGTGCAGCACGTCCATCGGAATCTGCGCGGCCTGCGCGCCCTTGATGAAGAGATCCGACATCGCCGCGAGCGCGATGCTCATCCCGCCCGACGCCGAGCCCGTGATCCCCGCGAGCGAGCTGACCGACACAGCGGCGTTGACGAGCGGATTCGGGATGTGCTTCAGCGCATCGCCGACGACGATGAAGCCCGGCAGCGCGGCGATCACGCCGCCGAAGCCGTATTCGGACGCGGTGTTCATCGCGGCGAGGAGCGCGCCGCCGACTGCCGCCTTGGTACCGGTCGCAAAGCGCTCGTGCACGCGCTTGAACGCGGTGATGACGACGAGCAGGATGCCGAGCAACAGCGCCGCTTCAACCGACCAGATCGCGACGACGGTCTTGATCGGCGTCGTGATCGGCGCGTGGACGCCGGGCAGCACGTCGGGCGGCACCGTGTACGACGCGCCGCCGTACCACACTGGAATCAGTTTCGTCAGCGTGAAGTTCGCGACGCCGACGAGCACGAGCGGCGACACCGCGAGGATCGGATGCGGCAGCGACTGCGTTTCGACGCGCTCGGGCTCGTTGATGAGCGACGTGCCGTAGCCTTCGCCGCGCGCGAGCGCCGAGCGGCGGCGCCATTCGAGATACGACAGGCCGACGACGATGATGAACACCGACCCGATCGTGCCGAGCGCGGGCGCGGCCCACGCGGTGGTCTTGAA
Source organism: Burkholderia sp. ABCPW 14 (assembly GCF_001523835.1). Classification (NCBI taxonomy): domain Bacteria; kingdom Pseudomonadati; phylum Pseudomonadota; class Betaproteobacteria; order Burkholderiales; family Burkholderiaceae; genus Burkholderia; species Burkholderia sp. ABCPW 14. The sequence goes on from NZ_LOVS01000147.1 coordinate 49,219, forward strand.
GAACGTCGTCGGGATGATGTTCTGGATCTGCGGCGTGCCCGGCAGCGAGTCCATCGTGAACGAGAACGCGCCGAGCGCGATCGCGCCCGGCATCAGCCGCTTCGGAATGTTGCTCTGACGATAGAGCTCGGCCGCGAACGGATAGACGGCGAACACCACGACGAACAGCGACACGCCGCCATAGGTGAGGAGCGCGCAGACCGCGACGATCACCGCATTCGCGCGCGAGCGGCCGATGTAGCGGATCGCGGCCGCGACGATCGCCTCGGAGAAGCCGGATAGCTCGATGACCTTGCCGAACACCGCGCCGAGCAGGAACACCGGGAAGTAGAGTTTGACGAAGCCGACCATCTTTTCCATGAAGATGCCGGAGAAGACGGGGGCGACGGCGGCGGGATCGGTCAGCAGCACCGCGCCCAGCGCGGCGACGGGCGCGAACAGGATCACGCTGTAGCCGCGGTACGCGGCGAACATCAGGAAGGCCAGCGCAGCGAGGACGATCAAGAATGACAAGAGAGTCTCCTAAATCTTGGTTGTTGTGCGGGCGGGCGCGCCAGACAGACGGCGCGACGCTCCGGCAGCACTTCCGCAGGATTCGTGCCATCGGCCGTGCGGCGGGCCGCAGCCGCGCCGGCAGCGGGGCGTGCTGGGTCGCCGGCTGCCGGCTGCGTCCGATTCTACAGAAAACGTCTCTATGTGTAGACGAATGCGGTGCGGCCGGCGTCTCGATCGGCCCGCCAGGCTTGTGCGGCGGCCTCTTGCTGTCTGTCTCCTGCGTGAGATAATCCGTCTCGCTTTGTGGACAAGAAAGAAATAGTGGAGACGAACGCACAGATTTCGGACGGCTGGGTCGCGCTGCCCGTCGATTACGGCGACGTGCTGCGGCGCGCGGCGGAGTCCCTTTTCAAGACCTTCGAGCATTCGAGCGTCGGCACGCTGATCGTCGACAAGGATGCGCGCGTCGTCTGGATCAATCAGCGCTATGCCGCGCGCTTCGGCTTTGCCGATCCGCTGCAGGCGATCGGCCGCGATTGCGAGGCGGTGATTCCGCACAGCCTGATGCGCGAGGTGGTCGCGACCGGCCGCCCGATCCTGCTCGACATCATGGAGACCGGCCGCGAGCCGCTCATCGTCACGCGCCTGCCGCTCACGGGCGAGGCGGGCGAGACCGTCGGCGCGATCGGCTTCGCGCTGTTCGATGAGCTGAAGACGCTGACGCCGCTCTTTTCCCGCTACATGCAGCTCCAGCAGGAACTGATCGCGACGCAGCGCTCGCTCGCGCAGGCGCGGCGTCCGAAATACACGTTCGCGAGCTTTGTCGGCACGAGCGCGGTGAGCCTCGAAACGAAGCGGCAGGGGCGGCGCGCCGCGCAGGTCGATTCGCCCGTCTTGCTGCTCGGCGAGACGGGCACCGGCAAGGAACTGCTCGCCCATGCGATTCATGCGGCGTCCGCGCGCGCGCTGAAGCCGCTTGTGACGGTCAACGTCGCGGCGATTCCCGACGCGCTGCTCGAAACCGAGTTCTTCGGCGCGGCACCGGGCGCGTATACGGGCGCGGACCGCAAGGGCCGCGTCGGCAAGTTCGAGCTCGCCGACGGCGGCACGCTCTTTCTCGACGAAATCGGCGACATGCCGCTGCCGCTGCAGGGCAAGCTGCTGCGCGTGCTGCAGGACAAGGAGTTCGAGCCGGTCGGCTCGAACCGGATCGTGCGCGCGAACGTGCGGATCATCGCGGCGACGTCGGCCGAGCTGCCGGCGCTCGTCGCCGAGGGGCGCTTTCGCGCGGATCTCTATTACCGGCTGAACGTGCTGACGATCCTTGCGCCGCCGCTGCGCGAGCGCGCATCGGATATCGAGGCGCTCGTCTATACGATGCTCGAGGCGCTTGCCGCGCAGCACGGACTTGCCGAGCACTGCGAACTGACCGACGATGCGCTGCGTCTGCTGTGTGCCTATCCGTGGCCCGGCAACGTGCGCGAACTACGCAACACGCTCGAGCGTGCGCTGATGCTGTCCGATCGCGCGCTGATCGATGCGCGCGCGCTCGCGCCGTTCATCGGGCCGGGGCGCGGGGCGGCCGCGGTTTCCGGTGCCGCGCCCGGCGCCGGCGCAAGTGCGACGGCCGGTGCGGGTTCCGTCTCCGGCGCGGTATCGACGGTTGCGTCCGATGCGCGCGCCGCGTCTTCGTCCTATGCGTCCGCGTATGCCGCGTGGGAGCGCCAGTTCCTGATGGACGCCCTGGCCGCATGCAACGGCAAGGTAACGGAGGCGGCCGCGCGCATTGGCATCGGGCGCGCGACGTTCTACAAGAAGCTCGCGGCGCTCGGCATCGACACATAGCAGACCGAAGCGCGGCACGCATTCGCCGCGCTGGTGTCGACGCTCGCGCGTGAGCGGGCGTATCCGCATGGAGGTTGCGATGAAGCGCATCGAGCTCGCCGCATCGTGCATGGCGCTCGCGGTCGCCGCGCATGCGTTCGCGCAGGACGGCGGCGTGCCGTCTGCATCGTTCGTATCGACTGCAACGTCGAGGTTGGTGACGTCGAAGACTTCGGTGCCTGCGTCATCTGTGTCATCTGTGTCATCGACGTCGTCCGCATCGTCGGGATCGTCTGCTTCGGTCGAGCGACGCAATTGGTACGACGATCCTTTTTTTGCATTGTCGAATGCGATTGCCGAATGCCCGGTTCCGCTCGGTCCGTTGATGACGCGTGCGCAAATGGAGGACGATGCGCATTACCGCGTCGAGCGCGGAACGACTTGCTGGCTCGCGCATCGCTGTAGCAAACCGAATTCCTATTTATATGACAAGCCGATTGCCGAAGAACTGAAAAAGGAATTTGCCGGCGGCGATGCGGCTTTGGCCGGCACGAGCATCTGGATCACGATTCAGCGCCGCTTCATTTATGCCGAGGGATGCGCGCCGGCGTCGTTCGATCGCGATGCGTTGCGACGCAGGCTCGAGGCGCTGCCCGACGTCGAGCAAGTATTCATTCGGCTTACCGACGATCCGCACGGCCGTGCGCCCTATAAGACACTCGTTGCGCCCGATTGATCCTTTGTCGCTTGGCTTGGCATATACTCGCGTCGTCCAAGAAGAAAGCGGAGCGATAGGCAGATTCATGAAACAGACGGGTGCGCCGGCGCCGGGGCAATGCGGCGCGTTCTTGCGAACAGGATTTTTGATTGCTTTAATAGTGGGGCTTTCAAGCTGCGGAGGTAGCGCGCCGCTGTTTACGTCCGACGGGCGTTCGACCACGATGGTCCAGTGCCCCGCCGGCGGTCCTTGGGACACCTGCATTCAGAATGCGCGCGGCATTTGCGGCGGCGATTTCGATACGATCAGGCAATCGGTCGATAACGGCGTGCGGAACCTTCTCTTCGCATGCAAGGCTGGAAATGGCTTTTGAGCATCGCTTGCGGGATATGAAAGCAACGCGAAAAATGTTCGATTGATTTGGAATTGATTTATATACTTTCATCTATAAATAACGAGACGGAGCTTCATCCATATGGCGACCTATAGGCAACTGACTGCACAGCTCGAAAAACTTCAACAGAAAATCGACAAGGAACGCGAAAAAGCGATCGCGGACGCCATTGCCGATATCAGGGCGAAGATCGAGGAATACGACATCACACCGGACGAGTTGGGATTCAAGAGTATCAAGACGACGGCGAAGCCGAAGCGCCCGCTGCCGCCGAAGTACCTCAATCCGAAGACGGGCGAGACCTGGAGCGGCCGCGGCCGTGCGCCGGCTTGGCTCGGCAAGAATCGCAACCGTTTCCTGATCAAGGACTGATCCCGAAAACCCTCACCTTTGGCGCCTTGAACGACGGTGCGAATGGCAAACCGGCCATTCGCACCGTTTTGTTTTTGGCACGCGGTTCGTTTGTTTCACGGCGGTCGCGCGATTTCGCGCCGCAGGTGGTTGTGCGTAGATTCGACGTTGAAACGACTGGGTTTAGTCAGATATTGCGTTATTTCACGTTCGATTCGAACTTGCCGATTCGGCGAAATTGTTTCACGCTGCATCGTGCAAACGGGACGCCGTACGCGGTTTTTTCCGTTTCGATTTGCGATATTTGCGCAGCCCGGCGCGCAATCCCGAACATCCTCACCTTGGCTCCCGAAAACGCTCACCTTTGGCGGCGAGGCGCGAGTCCTGTTTCCGCACCATCCGCGTTTCGTCTTGCGCTCGGATCGGGAGCACGAAACGCGATTCGATTGCGACGCCGAGAAAGCGGCGGCGCGCCGATACGTTGATTCGTCTGTCCAATCCCGCGACGCGATATGCGGAAATGGATAACGCGTCCGAACCGTGGGCCCGCGCAGGCGACCTTCTTGAGACGGGTTTCTCAATCGAACGGCACGCCGCTTGATGCATGTCGTCGCCGGTGTGAATGGAAAACGATCGTTATCCGCGGAAGAAGCGCTCTTCAATGCCTCGCCGTGCCGGTTAGCGCATATTTGCGTTCGTCGCGAAGCGCGAGCACATGTGTATCGCGAGCGGCGCACCGTTTGCGAGACCGCGAGCGAAGGGCCGTTCGACGATGCGATATGCGATGTGGCGGCTGTTCTTGCACGCGGCTGCGATCGTACCGCGCGGCTACGCCACGATTTCGACTCCACTCGAACTTCGAACTGTATCGTTCGATTGCAGGCGTAGTGGACCTGCGCAATGCGCGGAGAGTGTCTGCTATTCGGCAACGCATCAATTTTTCTGGCCTGGCTTTTCCGATTCTTCATTCGGCGCGATCGAATTTTCGAGACGGCGGTTTCAAAACGAATGCGCGTGCCTTTTAATGCTGTGCGGCGAGGCACAGCGAGATGCGAGACTGGACGCAGACGCGTAAGCAGTTTCGAATTTCGACCGCCGGAGTCGAAACCGCGGGGGCTGGGGTCATTCGAGCGGACCGTGGTTGGCTGCGTTGTCGGTAGCCGTGTCGCCGGCCGAGTCGGCGAGGCAAGCGCGTCGAGCATCACGCGCAGCGTGTCCGCGACGGCGTGTTTGCGGTGCGAGCAGCACGCAGCTTCGTCAAAGAGGCGGGGCGTCGTCGCCGGGAGCGCGGTTTGCTCGATGCATCCGTTCATCCTTGTCTTGCTCCATTTCGAAAGACCGGTATCCCCGACCCGCGTTTTCGGCGGAGAAGGGCTTGTTCGCCACCGACGGGGCGGCCTCGGTATTGATGATGCCGATGCTTGCGCGAATCGGCGATTCGGCCGAACGGCATATAGGCGTCGCCCGGCGCTTCGCCTATCCTATGGACTCGCAGGCTAGGTCCGGCAGGGCTGCGCCTTCGATCGTCGTCGCTCAATCCTTTCAGCGGAGCTGCCGTGACCGTTCGCAATCTCGATGCGTTGTTCCAGCCGACCTCCGTCGCCGTGGTCGGCGCCTCGCCGCGTCCCGGCAGCGTCGGCGCGATGGTCTGGGCGTGCGTGCTCGATGGCCGGTTCGGCGGCACGATCTGGCCCGTCAATCCTAAATACGGCGAACTGAACGGGCACAAGGTGTACCCGTACGTCGATCAACTGCCGAGCGCGCCGTCGGTCGCGCTCGTCTGCACGCCGCCCGCGACGTGGCCCGGCATCGTGCGCAAGCTCGGCGGCCTGGGCGTCCGCGCGGCGATCATCGTCGGCGAGGTCCGTTCGAGCACGGATCGGGCCGCGCTCGAACGGACGCTCGCCGCGGCAAAGCCGTACCTGCTGCGCATCGTCGGGCCGGGTAGCCTCGGTGTCGTCTCGCCCGTGCTGAATGCGCATTTCGGCGCGCCGGCGTGCATCGTCAAGGCGGGCGGGGTCGCGTGGGTGTCGCAATCGAACGCATTGACGAACGCGGTGCTCGGCTGGGCGCATGCGCGCGGACTCGGTTTCTCGCACGCCGTCGCGCTCGGCAGCGAGGCGGACGTCGACGCGGCCGACGTGCTCGATTACCTGGCGAGCGATGCCGCGACGCGCGCGATCCTGCTCGAGCTCGACACGGTGAAGTCGGCACGCAAGTTCATGTCGGCCGCGCGCGCGGCGGCGCGCAACAAGCCGGTGCTCGCGCTACGCACCGGACGCGGCGATTCGGGCGACCTGCTCTATACGGCGGCGTTTCAGCGCGCCGGGATGGTTCGCGTCGAGGCGCTCGACGATCTCCTCGACGAAATCGAAACGCTCGGCGTCGGCCAGGCGGCGGCGAGCGGCGCGGCGACGCTCGTGACGAGCGACAAGGGCGTCGCCAAGCTGGCGGTCGATGCGCTCGCGGCGGCGGGCGAGACGCTTGCGCAATGGCCGCAGGCTGCCCTCGACGAAGTCGCCGGCGCGCTGCCTGCCGGAATCACCGCCGGCAATCCGTTGCTGCTCGGCGACGATGCGCGTCCCGAATATTTCGGCGCGGCATTGAAGGCCCTCGCGCAGCATCCGCCGACGGGCACCGTGTTCGTCGTTCACGCGACGTCGCATAGCGCGCCTGCCGGCGACGTTGCAAGCGCGTTGATCGAATCGCGCAAGTTCGCGCGCCGCGGCATGCTCGCGTGCTTCTTCGGCGGCGTCGATGCCGCCACGCGCGATGCGTTGCACGAGCACGGCATTCCCGTGCACACGACGCCGCAGCGTCTCGCGCGCGCGCATGCGCGTCTCGTCGACTATCAACTGGGCCGCGAGTTGTTGATGCAGACGCCGGAGGGCTCGCCGCCGCAACCCGCGGCGTCGGTCTCGGCTGCGCAAGAGGTCGTGCGCACGGCGCTCGCGCAGGGGCGCGACGCATTCGAAGGCGATGCGGCGCTCGGCTGGCTCGCCGGCTTCGGCGTCGAGCGCGCAACCGATGCGGACGTCGGCGATGCGATCGTCGACATCACGGTCGAGATGTTCGACGACCAGAACTTCGGTCCGGTATTCCGTTATTCGGTGCCGCCGGTGGACGGCGTTTCGGCGCCGTTCGTCGTCTACGGGCTGCCGCCCTTCAATACCGTGCTGGCGCGAGCGGTCGTCGCGCGGTCGCCGTATGCGCGCCGTGCGCCGCCCGGGCCGCTGCTGCATGCGTTGACCGCGCTTTCGCAAGCCGTGTGCGAGGTGCGCGAAGTCGTGCAGATGTCGCTCGTGTTGCGCGTGCGGCCCGAGCGCGTCGTCGCGGTCGCACCGCACATCCGGCTCGCGACGGGGCGCAGCCGGCTGGCGATCGTCCCGTATCCCCGTTATCTGGAGCAGAAGATCGACTGGCGCGGCGAGCACGTCACGGTGCGCCCGATTCGTCCCGAGGACGAGGATGCGCATCGCGAGTTGCTGAGCGCGATGACGCCGGACGATTTGCGGATGCGTTTCTTCGGCGCGATACGCAACTTCGATCATTCGCAGATCGCGCGGATGACGCAGATCGATTACGACCGCGAGATGGCGTTGATTGCGACGGTCGACGACGCCGACGGCCGTGCGCATACGCTCGGCGCTGTACGCGCGGTGACCGATCCGGACAACGAAGCAACGGAATTTGCGATCGCGGTGCGGCCCGATCAGAAGGGCAAGGGACTTGGACGACTGCTGATGGGACGCATCATCGAATATGTGCGTTCGCGCGGAACGGGCTGGATGATCGGCGAGGCGCTGCGCGAGAACACGGCGATGATCTCGCTTGCGAAAGACAGCGGCTTCACCGTGTCGGCGACGGAAGAGCCGGGGGTGGTCGGTTTCAGGTTGAAGCTGCAGCAGTGATGCGGCCGTACGGCGTGCGTCGTCGCACGCGTGCATCCGGTGGACGAGTCGGGTTGTCGTCGCGGTATGCGGTCGGTGTCGCCGACGCTTTTCAATCCAATGCTGCCCGGGGCTGCCGATGAGTTGGATGTTGCCGAAGCCGTCGAAGCCGCCAACATCGCTGACGGCTGACGGCTGACGGCTGACGACTGACGACTGACGACGTCCTCGATGCTCCGCGCCACCAACACCACCAACACGATTTCTCGGCGGTGAGATCTTACGGGATATGAAATCGGGAGAGAGGTGAGGTTTTCCGGGAGAAGGCTCGACCGATGCGCATCGCGCAGCGCTCCTCATCGACCGCATCGGGCGGCGACGCACCGGCGGCATGCACGAACGCGCATCCGCCGATCCGTCGCGCCTGAATGCGCGAGGAAGAGAATCAAGCCGCGAGCTTCGCCGCCGCCTCGTCCACCTGCACGCGAGAGATCGCGAGCTCTTCGAGCAGCGCTTCCGCGTAGACGGCGCCCGTTTCACGCTCGAGACGGGCGACCGTCAGCGCGCAGCGCGCAGTGTCCTTCGGCATCGCGATGAAGCGCTTGATCGATTCGCCTGCCTTGAACGCGTCGAAGAGCGGCAGCCGCACTTCGTCCGGCAGCGTCTTCGTCCATTGATACGGCTTGCCGTTGACCGTCAGCGACGGCGGCAGCGAGCGCTCCTTCTTGCCCGCCGCAATGAGGCCGTACGTGCGCGCGGCTTCGCCGATCTGCTCGGGGGAGAAGAGCTCGTCGGGCGTGATGTCGAATTGCGCGATGTAGTTTTCGATCGCATGCATCGCGGCCGCGCGGTCGTCGCGCTTTTGCTGCGCGCGCGCGACGATGTCGCGCAGTTCGTCCGCTTCCTCGGGCGTGATCGTGAAGCTTGCCTGCTTTTGCTGAAGTTCGGAGAAACGTTGGAATTCGAGATCGGTCAGAAGTTTGGCCATGACATCCATGAGGCGCCCGCCGTCAGCGACGACAGCGGGCGGTGTTTTGAAGGGGGCGCTATTTTAGCGTAGCGCCGCGCGCCCGGCGGATTCGCGCGCCCGATCAGCATCGGTACGCCGGCTCGTGCGCGAGCCTTGTGTCACGCCGTACGCGTAAGTAGCCGCTCCACTTCGCGCGCGATCGCGAGCAAGCGCCGGTCGCTGCCCGCAGGTCCTTCGAGCATCAGCCCGACGGGCATGCCGGTGTGCTTCGACAGCCCCGCGGGAATCGACACCGACGGCACGCCGCCGAGCGTCGCCGGCCCTGTCTGACGGATCACGCGCGCAAACAGCGCATGCGCGGCGTCGGGCGGAAGGTCGTGGCCGCTGTCGGCGACGAGCGGCGCTTCGCATTGAACGGTCGGCAGCACGATGCAATCGACGCCCGTCCGGTGGAACGCCTGGTCGTACCAGCGCACGATGTCCTGCAGCACGCCCAGCGCCGCCGCGTACGCGTCGCTGGACGGCGGCGTGTTGAGCAGCATCTGGAAGATGCGCCGCACGTCGTCGCTGCCGAGCCGTGCAACGAACGCCGCGAACGGCAGATCGAGTCGCTCGGCGCTGAAGCGCCGCCAGTACGCGAGCGCCTCGAACCCGGCGATCTCGAAGCCGCACGCGTCGTCCGTTTCATACAGCGCGCGGGCGGCGAGCGGGATCAGGCGCGCGCCCGCGCCCGTTAGCGCGGCGAGCGCGTGCTCGGTCAGTTCGGCGACGGCCGGATCGAGTCCGTCGAAGTACGGCGCATCCGGCACGCCGATCTTCAATTCCGCAAGCGCGAGCGGCGCGGGTTCGCTCGCGTCGCGCGTCAGTACGGCATCGAGCAGCAGCAGATCGTCGACGCTGTGCGCGATCGGGCCGACCGTATCGCGTGTCGGCGACAGCGCGAGCACGCCTTCCGTCGAATAGCGGCGCAGCGTCGGTCGCAGCCCGGCGACGCCGCAGAACGCCGCCGGAATCCGCACCGAGCCGCCCGTGTCGGTGCCGAGGCCGAACGGAATGCCCGCCGCGACCACGGCCGCCGTGCCGCCGCTCGAGCCGCCCGCGATGCGCGCCGGGTCGCGCGGGTTGCGGACCGCGCCGAAATGGCCGTTCGCGCTCGTGATGCCGAACGCGAGCTCGTGCATGTTCGCCTTGCCGAGCGGCACCGCGCCCGCGTCGAGCAACTGCTGGACGGCCGTCGCGTTGCGCGTTGCGTTGAAGCCGAGCAGCGCGGGGCTCGCGGCGTGCGTCGGCATGTCGGCGGTGAAGAGGTTGTCCTTGATGACGAACGGCACGCCCGCGAGCGGCAGCTTGCGGCCGCTCGCGATCTGCGCGTCGACGTGCGCGGCGGCTTGCCGCGCGATCTCCGGTGCGACGTGCGTCATCGCGGCGAGCGGCTCGATGAGCGCGAGGCGTTCGAGTGCCGCCTCGGCATGCTGGACCGCGCGCGTCCGCCCGCTGTTCACCGAATCCGCGACGTCCCGCACGCCGGCGGACTGAGCGAAGGTTTCACGATGTGACGTCATTGGCCTGTCTCCATGTGATGTGCGCCGCCGGACGCGGCGCTCGTTATCGGCATGATCGGAACGACGAGGCCTAGATGATTTCACATTTTTGCCGGATCGATGTCAGGCGGACGTCTCCTTGGACATCGACAGATGCTTCGCGGTGTCGCGCAGCTGCGCGGCGACTTCGTCGATCGGCGGCGCGGCGTACGCGTCGATCCGGCGCATGTATGGGCACGTCAGCGCGGCGATCGCGTGGCCGGACGGCCCGAGAACCGGATAGGCGATGTCCGTGACGCCGAATGCCTGGTGGCTCTCCTGCTTGAGCCCGCCCGTCGCGCGGATCTCGCGCAACTGCGCGTCGAACCCGTGCATGTCGAGCGCGCTTTCGCCTTCGACCTTCGTATGTTCGGCGAGCATCTGCGCGCGCTGCTCGGGCGTCTGGAACGCGAGCATCACGGGGCCCGACGCGGTGTCGACGAGCCCGACGCGCGAGCCGAGCCGCACCGAGATCCCCCATGCGCCGGGTCCGTCGACCTGTGCGATCACGAGCAGGTTGCCGCGATCGAAGACGGACAGGTGGCACGATTGCTCGGCCGCCTCGGCGAAGCGCTGCATCGGCGGCAGCGCCTCGGCGATCAGCCGCTTGAGCGGCGGATGGCGATGCGCGAGCGCGTAGAGCTTCAGGCTGAGCGTGTAGCGGTCGCCGGCCGGCGAGCGGATCACGTAGCGGCGCGCGACGAGCCGTTCGAGCATCCGGTAGATCTCGCTCGCGTTGCGGCCGAGCTCCTTCGTGATCTCGGTGCGCGTCAGGCCTTCCTTCTGCTCGGCGAGCAGCTCGAGAATGTCGAGCCCCTTGTCGAGCGCGGGCGCGCGATAGCGCTCGATCTCTTCGCAATCTTGCGGCTCGTCGACGTCGTCGACCGGCCGGTCTTTCGTGGGTTTCATCGGTGGGTTGATCTTGTGGGGCGCGACGCATCGATCGCCGGTGCGGCGCATGCTTCGCGGCCGCGCGGCGTGTGTCGATGGATCGTTGATTCATAAGTCAATTAAGCAACTGCTCCAACAACAATGATAATCAACGAATGCGAAACCAATGCTAATTTTGTATGCATTTGTTGAATAAAAAACACCGCCGGAGCATTGGTGCGGTCAAAGTATGCGTCGGAACGGCGCGCCGGCCGCGCACCGGCAATCGGCGCGGAATGTGGAGTCGAAGCGGAGCCGACGTCGGACACGTGCGCGTCGCGCCTGTCGGCCGCAGGCACGGGCGGCAGACGCTGGCGCGGCAGACGCAGGCGGCAGGCACGGGCAGCAGGCACGGGCAGCAGGCACGGACGGCAGGCACGGACGGCAGGCACGGGCGGCAGGCACGGGCAGCAGGCGCAGGCAGCAGGCGCAGGTAGCAGGCGGCGAGCCGCCCGTGGCCACGAAGCCGCGGCTGCCATCGCCATCGCCGAGCATGCGCGTCGCCAGCGTCTGCTCCAATAGTCGTTATCCGCGATGCAGCGTTTCTTCTCGCGCCGCGGATGGTACAAATTCCGCAAAGGGCCCGCGGGCGACGCTGCCGCGCCGCCTGAATTAAGCTCGCTGGGTTTTCGTCCTGAACTGAAGAGGTCGCTTGCCATGAAACTGCTTCGATACGGCCCCGTGGGCCAGGAAAAGCCCGGTCTGCTCGACGCCGACGGCCGCATCCGCGATCTGTCGGCGCTGATCGACGACGTCGCGGGCGACGCGCTGTCCGACCCGAGTCTCGCGCGGCTCGCGGGCGTCGATCCCGCGTCGCTGCCGCTCGTCGCGGGCGAGCCGCGAATCGGCGCGTGCGTCGGCCGGATCGGCAAGTTCGTCTGCATCGGCCTGAACTACGCGGACCACGCGGCGGAAGCGGGCCTCGCGGTGCCGACCGAGCCCGTCGTGTTCGGCAAGTGGACGAGCGCGGTGAGCGGCCCGCACGACGGCATCGAGATTCCGCGCGGTTCGGTGAAGACCGATTGGGAAGTCGAGCTCGGCGTCGTGATCGGCCGTGCGTGCAAGAACGTCGACGAAGCCGACGCGCTGTCGTACGTCGCCGGCTATTGCGTCGTCAACGACGTGTCCGAGCGCGAATGGCAGATCGAGCGCGGCGGCCAGTGGGACAAGGGCAAGGGCTTCGACACGTTCGGGCCGCTCGGTCCGTGGCTCGTCACGCGCGACGAAGTCGCCGATCCGCAGGCGCTCGATCTGTGGCTCGACGTGGACGGCCGGCGCTATCAGAACGGCAACACGCGCACGATGGTGTTCACGGTCGCGCGGTTGATCGCGTATCTGTCGCGCTGCATGAGCCTGCAGCCCGGCGACGTGATTTCGACCGGCACGCCGCCCGGCGTCGGGATGGGCGTGAAGCCGTCGCCCGTCTATCTGAAGCCGGGGCAGACGGTGCGCTGCGGGGTCGCGGGTCTCGGCGAGCAGCGGCAGACGACCCGCGCGGCGGAGTGAAGCCGCCGCGCGTCGGCGCGCGGCAGCCGATGTGCCGGCAGCGGTTCGCGTTGCGCGGCCTCGTCCGCTGTTTCGCGTGGCGGACGGCGCGTGTGCGACGAGGCGTCGATCGCCGCCGTTGCGCGTCGCGTCCCGTCGCGTCGTGATCGAACGCGCGGACGTTCGATCACGACGTCGTTCACACCTTCGCCAGCGCCTGATCGAGATCGGTGAGCAGATCGTCGATGTGCTCGATGCCGATCGACAGCCGCACCGTCTCTTCCTTCACGCCCGCCTTCGCGAGTTCCTCCGGCGATAGCTGACGATGCGTCGTCGAGGCGGGATGCGTCGCGAGCGACTTCGCGTCGCCGATGTTGACGAGCCGCGTGAAGAGCTTCAGCGCATCCTGGAACGCGGCGCCGCCCGCGCGCCCGCCTTTCACGCCGAACGTGAGGATGCCCGGCGCGCGGCCCGACAGATAGCGGTCGACGAGCGCGTGATCCGGATGATTCGGCAGTCCGGAATAATCGACCCATTCGACCTTCTCGTGCCCCGCGAGATGCTGCGCGATTCTCAGCGCGTTCTCGCTGATGCGGTCGATGCGCAGCGCGAGCGTCTCGATGCCTTGCAGGATCTGGAACGCGTTGAACGGCGAGAGCGCCGCGCCGGTGTTGCGTAGCGGAACGACGCGCGCGCGGCCGATATACGCGGCGTCGCCGAACGCTTCGGTGTAGACGACGCCGTGATAGCTGACGTCCGGCTCGTTCAGCCGCTTGAAGCGGTCGGCGTGCTTCGCCCACGGGAACTTGCCCGAATCGACGATCGCGCCGCCGAGGCTCGTGCCGTGTCCGCCGAGATACTTCGTCAGCGAATGGACGACGATGTCCGCGCCGTGCTCGAACGGACGCAGCAGATACGGCGTCGGCACCGTGTTGTCGACGATGAGCGGCAGGCCGTGGCGATGCGCGACGTCGGCGAGCGCGGCGATGTCGGTGATGTTGCCGAGCGGATTGCCGACCGACTCCGCGAAGATCGCTTTCGTGCGCGAATCGATCAGCGCGTCGAATGCCGCCGGGTTGCGCGGATCGGCGAAGCGCGTCGTGATGCCGTACTGCGGCAGCGTATGCGCGAAGAGGTTGTAGGTGCCGCCGTACAGCGTGCTCGACGAGACGATGTTGTCGCCCGCCTCGGCGATCGTCAGGAGCGAATAGGTGACGGCCGCCTGGCCCGATGCGAGCGCCAGCGCGCCGACGCCGCCTTCGAGCGCCGCGACGCGCTGTTCGAGCACGTCGTTGGTCGGATTCATGATCCGCGAATAGATGTTGCCCTGGACCTTCAGGTCGAACAGGTCGGCGCCGTGCTGCGTGTCGTCGAATGCGAACGCGACTGTCTGATAGATCGGCACCGCGGCGGCGCGCGTCGTCGGATCGGGGCGATAGCCGCCGTGCACGGCGATGGTTTCGAGGCGCCAGTCGGCGGATGCGGGCTCGGTCATGATGGGTCTCCGATCGGTCTGCTTTTGTGAAGGTGTCGGCCGATTATAGGAGCCGCGGCCACGCGCTTTTAGCTTGTTTGGTGCCAAGCTTATTCACGGACAAGACAAATGCCGGGGCGCTGCGCGGAGGCGCGCGAACGACGGGCGACGAGCCGGGTGCGGACGCATCGCGCGTGCGCTTTTGTCGCCCGTTTGTTTCGCGTGCTCGTTTGCCTGCGCTTGCGCGAGCGTTAGCCGCCGGCGTCCGCCGCGAAATTCAATTCGACGCCGTTTCCCGCCGGATCGTCGAAGAACAACTGATGCTGATGCGTCAGCGGCACGTCGGCGCCCGTGTATCGGATGTCGAATTGCCGCAGACGGGCAATCGTTCCCGGCAGATCGCGGCAGGAGAACGCGACATGGTCGAACGTGTTCGTGACATTCGGCGCACGCGATTCGCCGGGCCCGGCTTCCGACAGATGCAGCACCGCTCGCGTGCCGGCATACAGCCAATAGCCGTGGCTCCGGAACGGCGGGCGATCGCCGAGCCGCAAGCCGACCACGTTTATGTAGAAATCGCGGAGCGTGTCGAGGAGCGGACGCGGCGCGCGCAGGTTGTAGTGATCGAGGCCGGTGACGGGCATGGCGGGCGGTCGGGGGAGGGAACCGGAGCGGCCATTCTAGCGCGTGTCGAAGGGCGATGTGATGGGGTGCGTCGAATGGCAGGCGCGGTGTTTCGACGGTTGATTCGCCGCTTGCAACAGAGACGAAGCCAATTGCTCGGGACGTGCGAACCTGTTCCAGGATTCGCCCGGCGGCGGGCGTCCGTCCGCCGCCCGCCGCGGTGTTCGGATTGTTCGCCGCGGACGCCGCGTGATGCGCCGGTTGCGGAACGATGTCGAGCTTCGCCGAGGGGCGCAGGCGCATCGTGGCGACGCGCGATTCGTCCCGGGGCGGCGGCGGATGGCCGCATCGCCCGCATCCGGGCGGGCGATTGTCCGAACGGCTTCGACGGTGGACGTTGCTGGCTTGCGAATGCCGGCGTCGCGATGCCGATGCGTGCGACGCCGCTCGCGCACGTTGCCGGTACTGCGCGACTGCCGCGCTTGCCGGCTGCGTCATCGACTGGGTCCGACCAATCGCACGGCGCGACATCGTGCCGTGCGGCGCGGCTTCATGGATGCTTCCGCCACGCCACGCCACGCCACGCCACGCCACGCCACGCCACGCCTGGCCTGGCCGCCCCGCGCAACGCAACGCTACCCCGCGCCGCACCGCGCCTAGCCGCCTGCCCGCCCCTGCAAATGACGCGCGACCGAAGCGAGCTTTTCGCAAGTCTCCGTCCATTCACGATCGGGCGTCGACAGCGCAACGAGCCCCGCGCCGGCTTGCAGCCAGCAGCGTTCGCCGTCTCGATACACGGAGCGCAGCACGAGCGCGGCATCCATCGCGCCTTCGCTGTCGACGACGAATACGCAGCCGCTGTACAAGCCGCGCAAGCGCGGCTCGTGGCGTCGAATGCTGTCGAGCGCCTCGCGCTTCGGAATGCCCGAAGCGGTGACGGCGGGGAACAGCTTTTCGAACGCATGCCATGCGTGGCGGCCCGCCGCGAGTCGTCCGCGCACGCGCGATGCGAGATGCTGGACGGTGCCGCGCCGATAGACGCTCATGAATTCGCTGACGCCGAGCGTGTCGGCGTCGCAGACTGACGACATTTCGTCCATCGCCAATTGCACCGACACCGCGTGTTCGGCGATTTCCTTCGCATCCCGCAGCAGTTCGCGCCGCAGACGCGCGTCTTCGGCGTCGTCGCCCGTCAATGCGCGCGTGCCGGCGAGCGGTTGCGTGCTGACGAAGCCGTCGGCGCTCACTTCGACCACCGTTTCGGGGCTGAAGCCATATGCTTCGAAATCGCCGTCGCGGAGCAGGAACGAGCGCGCCGGCGTGTTCGTCCGCCGGCCCGCGACGTAGCTCGACACCGTGTCGAGCGACGCCGGAACCTCGACCGCGCGCGACAGGATCACTTTCTGATACGCGTCGGCCTGCATCTCGCGCACCGCGGACGCGACCTGTTCCTTGTACGCGCGCGCGTTGCCGTCGCCATCGATCGTTTCGAGACGCGCGCCGGGCTCGGCCTGCTGCGCGGCGTCCTGCGCGTCGACCAGCTCGGCGAGCGTCGCGATCGCGCCGGGCTCCAGGCTGCGGATCAGCGCGCGGCCGCTCGACACGCGAATCTCGCTTTGCGGAATCGCGAGCCGCAGCAGCGGTTCGTCGCCGCGCGCGCCGTCGATGCCGTACGTCAGATGAGAAAACTCGAAATGGGCGCGCCCGTAAGCGCGCCATGCGTCGATCCGCACGTCCGCGAGCGCGTGTGCGATCGCGTCGCACGGCCGCGCATCGCGCCAGCTTGCGCCGTCGCTGCGGCGCACTGTTCCGTCCGGCTCGACGATCACGCTCAGCGCCGAATCGATGCCGATGCTCCATTCGCCGCCGCGCTCGTAGAGCATGCAGTGCCGGCTCGGCAAAGCGCGCATGATGCGCGAAGCCAGATCCAGCGGGTCGCTTCGCACGCTCAGATGGCGTTCGACGTAGCGTCGCGCCGGAGCGGCGTCGCGCGCCTTGGCGATCTCGATCAATCGTTGCTTGTCGATCTTGCCGACCGACGTCAACGGCCAATGCGCGGCGATTTCGATCTGATCCGGCAGCTTGAATTCGCTGAGCCCGCGTGCGCGCAGCGCCTGCTTGAGCGTCGCCGCATCGAGCGTGTCGCGTTGCGGCCGCACGAATGCGCAGATGCGCTCGCCGAGCAGTGCGTCGGGAACCGCGACGACGGCCGAGTCCCGCACATCCGGCAACGCGTCGATCAGCAGCTCGATTTCCGCGGCGGAGATTTTTTCGCCGCCGCGATTGATCTGCTCTTTGATGCGCCCTTCGACGATCAGATTGCCGGCCGTGTCGCGGCGCACGAGATCGCCCGTGCGGTAGTAGCCGTCGTCCGTGAAGCTGCGCGCGTTGTGCTCCGGCGCGCGGTAGTAGCCGCGGATCGTGTACGGCCCGCGAGTCAGCAGCTCGCCGACATCGCCGGCGGCGACGTCGCGGCCGTGCGCGTCGACGATGCGCACTTCGTCGCGCGGCGACAGCGGCCGCCCCTGCGTATGCGCGATCGTGTCGGGCGGATCGTCGAGCCGCGTGTAGCACAGCAGTCCTTCAGCCATCCCGAATACCTGTTGCAGACGGCAGCCGAGCACGTCGGGCAGGCGGCGCGCGAGCGCCGGGTCCAGCCGCGCGCCGCCGACCTGGACGAGCCGCAGGCTCGACAGGTCGCTGCGTTCCCATTCGCGCGCTTGCGCCCAGAGCTGCGCGAGCGGCGGCACGAGCGCGACGTGCGTGATCCGCTCGCGCGCGATCAGCGGCATCGCTTCGTCGCAGCTCGCCGTGTCGGACAGCACGACCGTGCCGCCGCTCGCGAGCGTGCCGAGTATGCCGGGGCATGCGAGCG
The DNA here is from genome assembly GCF_001523835.1 of Burkholderia sp. ABCPW 14. Classification (NCBI taxonomy): domain Bacteria; kingdom Pseudomonadati; phylum Pseudomonadota; class Betaproteobacteria; order Burkholderiales; family Burkholderiaceae; genus Burkholderia; species Burkholderia sp. ABCPW 14. The sequence goes on from NZ_LOVS01000147.1 coordinate 66,829, forward strand.
TGAAGTTGTGCGCGGCCGGCAGCACCGCCAGATAGACGCTCGTATCGTCGAGCCCGCAGAGCGCGGCCGATGCGCTGAAGTTGTATGCGTAGTCCGCGTGCGTGCGCGGAATCAGCTTCGGCGTGCCGGTCGTGCCGCCCGACAGGAGCAGCAGCGCGACGTCGTTCGGCGCGGGCGGCGTCAGTGCGCGCGGCGGCGCGTCGAGCGACGCGAGCGGCACGACGCGCTCGTCGGCATCGTCATCGTCGCGCCGGCCGGGCTCGCCGTCGACGACGATCCGGCGCAGCGACGGATGCGCGTCGAGCATGTCGGCGGCGAGCGATCGGGCGTCGAAGCCGTCCATTCCGTCCGCGATGAAATAGGCGGTGGGCCCGGCGATGCGGCAGAGCGCGTCGATGTCATGCGAGCGTTGGGTCGGCATCGCGAGTACGGGCACCACGCCGAGACGGAACAGCGCGAAGCAGACGGTGACGAACGCGATGCCGTTCGGCAACTGCACCATCGCACGGTCGCCGGGACGCAGGCCCAGCTCGTGCAGTGCGGCCGCGAGCCGGTCGACCCGGCGATCGAGCGCGGCGAACGGCACGCGTTCGCCGCCGGCGACGAGCGCGGTGCGCGTCGCGTGGTCGGCCGCCCAGCGGCGCAAATGTTCGCCGAGCGGCAGCGCGGCGGACGAGATGTCGGGTTCGGCGGCCACGGCGTCGGCCGTTTCGTTCGGATTCGGATGAAGAAGAGTTTCCATGAGCTTCTCTGAGGGTCATACACACGCGGAGGTCGACTCGAGCCGGCGCAGGATCTGTTGCAGAAAGGCGCGCGGTCTGCGGGTCACGTAGAAGTGGTCGCCGGGCATCGCGATCGGTTCGTCCGCGCGGCGCAGCCAGTCCCGCCACGCGGCGACTTCTTCCCGCGACGCTTCGATGTCGCGGCTGCCATGGACGAGCAGCGTCGGCGTGTCGATGCGGCGCCGGTCGGCGCGCGGCATGCGGCGATAGGCTTCGGTGATCCGGAAGTCGGCGCGCAGCATCGGCAGGAAGATCGCGAGCAGCGATGGATCGGACAGCAGGGTGGCGTCGCTGCCGCCGATCTCGACGAGTTGATCGACGAACGCGCGGTCGTCGAGATGGCTGAGCAGGCGCCGCCCTTTCAGGTGCGGCGCGTGGCAGCCGGACAGCACGAGCGCGAACGGCGGCGCGCCGCGCTGCTCGAGACGCTCGCAGGTCTCGAACGCCACTTGCGCGCCCATGCTGTGCCCGGCGAGGATCAGCTTGCCGGGCGACGCCTGCGCTTCGACCAGCTCGTCGGCGAGCTGATCGGCGAGCCGGCCGATGTCGTCCGCGCCCGGCTCGCGCAGCCGGTGGTCGCGGCCCGGATAGATCGCGAGCGAGACGTCGATGCCGAAGTCGTCGACGTTGCGCCAATCGCGGAATGCGCTGCTGCTGCCGCCCGCGAACGGGCACATGACGAGCCGCCACGCAGCCGGCTCCGGCGACAGGATCCACGGGCGCAGCATCCGCCGCTCGTTCATGCCGCCACCTGTTCGTCGGGCGCGGCGTCGGCGAGCGTGCGCGGGTCGATCGCCGGCGGCGGCGCGACGCGGCGTTCGCGCGCGGGGCCCGCGCATTGCAGTGCCTTTTGCCAGATGCGGGCGAGCGCGAGCTGATAGGCGGGATCGAACGCGGCGGGCGCCGCCGCGCCGTCGAGATGCAGGCGCAGCGCGTGCAGCACGTGCGCGACGCCCGCGGGGCCGTCGACTTCGAGCGCGTCGCGCCAGCTTGCCGGCGCGGGATGCAGCGGCAGGGCGGGCGGCCGATCGAGATGCGCGCTTTCGGCGCCCGTCGTCCGGTACGCGCTGCGATTGCCGTCGCGATGCTGCGGGTCGTATAGCGCGGCGGTCCAGACGACTGGGCCGTAGCTCGCGTCGAGCGACAGATAGCCGGAAGGCCAGCCGAGCGTGAGCTGATGCATCGCGAGGCTGTGCAGATCGGGATCGTCGGGATCGAGATAGGTCTGCAAACGCAGCGTCGCGCGGCAGCCGGGCAGGCCGACTCGCAGCGCGTGGAACGCGGGATCATCGTCGTGCGCGGCGTCGAGCGTCGCGTCGACAGCGCCGCTCGCCTGCAGCAGCAGATCGAGCGACGAGTAGAGCAACTGTCGGCTCGTCGCGAGATGCGCGAAGTGCGCGTGCTCGCCGCCGAGCGCGCGCCGTACGCGCCGAGCGCGATCGATCCAGCAGCGGCCGGCCGGCGTGTGCGCATAGAAGCTGTTGACCCAATAGGCGCGCTCGCGTTGCGCGGCGAGCCGCTGCAGGCGGGCGACGTCGTCCGGATGCAGCGGATGCTCCTGCACGACGTGCGCGCCGCGTTCGAGGAATGCCTGCGCGAGCGACGTGCCGGCGCCGCCGACGACCGTCGAGCGGACGACCACGCATGCGATGTCGATGTCGCCGGGCACGTCGTCGATCGATGTGTAGAGCGGAATGCCGAATGCGTGAGCCAGTTGCCGCGCGCGCGGGCTGCCGTTCGCGAGGAGTCCCGCGAGCTCGAGCCCCGGCTGCGGCGCGAGGAACGCATTCAGATAGATTTCGCCGAATTTTGCGCCGGCGACGAGTACGCGCCTGTTGCGCGCGTTGAGCGGTTTCATGCGACTTTCTCCTGCGGGCGGCGATGGTTGTCGCGCCACTGCCGGAACAGGGCGGCGACGTTCTGTGCTCGTGCGTCGTCCATCACGAGCGTCCAATGGTCTGCGTCGAGCGTGTGGCGTTCCGCGTGCGGGTCCCAGCCCTGCCAGTCGAGTTCGGCCGGTTGCCAGCGGGACGGGCGGTGCGCGGCGGCGATCCACAGGCAGCGGATCGGCAGCGGGGCGGGCGCGTGGTGGCGCGCGAGCAGGCCGAGCAGGCCGCCGATGCGCGTCAGCCAGCGCTGCGCATCGGCGGCGCTCGTGCGCTCCGGCAGCAGCCCGGCCGTTTGCGCGGCGCGGACGAAGCACGCGGTCTGCTCGTCGGCGTCGAGCTGTTCGAGGTCGTCGGGCAGCGGCACGACGGCGCGCCCTTGTGCGAGCAGACGCAGCAGCGACGCGCGATCGGCATGATCGAAATCGGCGCGGCAGACGGGATCGAGCAGTGCGAGTTCGACCGTCTCGCCATGCTCGTGCAGCAAGCGCGCGGCCTCGGCGGCGACGGACGCGCCATAGGACCACCCGATCAACGTATACGGCCCATGCGGCTGCAACGTGCGGATGGCTTGCACGTAGCGATCGGCGAGCGCGCCGAGATCGTCGGGCAGCGTCGCGTCCGTCGCGCGCAAGCCGTGAACGCGGCAGTCCAGATGCCGCGCGAGCGGCACGTACGCGGCGAGCTCGCCGTCGGACGCGTGGAACATGAACACACGCGCCGGATCGCGCCCCTCGGCGAGCGCCACCAGGCAGCCGCCCGCATCGGCTGCCGCTTCGGACGCGGGCGGCGCGTTCAGCGTCGCGCAGAACGCGCCGAGCGTCGGTTCGGCGAAGAGCGCCTGCAGACTCGCGCCGCGCATGCCGTCGCGATTGAGCTGCGCGATCATTCGCGTCGCGATCAGACTGTCGCCGCCGCATTGGAAGAAATCGCTGTCGCGATGAACCGGGCACTTCAGCAGCGCCTGCCACACCGCGCCGATGCTGCGTTCGAGCGCGGCTTGCGCTTCCGGATCGCGCGGCGGCGCGACGGGCGCGACGGGCGCGGTCGACGAGTGCGCCGTGTGCGACGAGTGCGACGTGTGCGACGTGTGCGACGCGCGAGCCGCACGGCTCGACGCGCCTTCGTTCGATTCGTCGGGCCGTTTTACGTGGCGGTCCGCATGTCGATCGATGCACTCGCATTGCCGGATGCGCACCGGCGGCAGCGCGTCGCCGCAGCATGCGCGCAGGCCGCGTTCGAGCACCCCGAGATCGAGCCGGCCGACATGCGTCGCGCGTGCGAGCACCAGGTGCTGACGCAGCGGGCTGCACGCCTGCTCCGGCCACGCGAGTTCGACCGCGAAGCCCGCCTGCCCGAGCGCGTCGCGCCACATCGGCAGATCGAGCATCGGCTTGTCGTCGGCCGTGCGGAAGTCGTCGTAGCCGTTCAGGCCTTCGATGAAGCCGATGCTCGCCATCTGCAGCGCGCTGTCGCGCTCGGTCGCCTCGATCATCAACAGGCGGCCGCCCGGCCTCAGCAATTGCCCGAGGCGGCGCAGCGACCGCACGACGTCGCTCGCGTCGTGCAGCACGTTGACCGCGACGATGACGTCGTAGCCTGCTTCCGGATGCGCATCGAAATCGACCGGCGCGTTGATGTCGAAGCGCGCGTAATCGAGCTGCGCGTGGCCGGCGAAGCGTTCGCGGGCGGCGTCGAGGAATAGCGTCGACACGTCGGTGAAGCGGTAGCTGTGCAGCCGGCCGTCGAGCGCCGGCACGAGGTGGCGCGTCGTCGCGGCGGTGCCGGCGCCGACTTCGAGCACGCGCAGCCCGCCCGAGCGCTCGCCGAGCGCGCGCGCGATCTGCGCGGCGCCGCGATTCAGGCAGTCGATCGCCGGATTGTCGCTGTACAGCGCGCGGGTGAGCGCATCGTCGTCGTCGAACAGCAGCGCGAGCGGCGCTTGCGTGCCGTCGAACAGCGCATCGTGACGCGCGATGCACGTATCCAGATACGCGCCGAGCGCGCGGCTCCAGCCGGCTTGCGGTAGCGCCTCGGCCGGGCCGGGAACGGTATCGAGCGCACGTTCGCCGACGAACGCGTCGCCTTCGCGGCGCAGCCAGCCGCGCTCGGCCAGCGCGAGCAGCCATTGCCGCGCGAGCCGGCGATACTGCGGCCGCGCGCGCAGGCGCGACTGCACTTCGTCGAGATCGTGGCGTTGCCCGGCCTGCGCGAACAGGCCGTGGCGATGCAGCGTCCGGGCGATGCCGCGCAGCGCGCGCGCCTCGAGCCAGTGCCATGTCGCATCGATTTCCGCGAGCTGCGACGCGTCGAGCATCGGCAGCGCAGACGTCAGGGTCAGCGGCGCGTCGATCTCGGGCGGCGGCGCGACCTGCGCGCCGGCAGCCGACACGACGATGTCGAGCGTGCGACCGTCTTCGGCGAGCGCCGCGTCGGCATCGGATACGCCGTCCTGCGCGCGCAGCAGGTCTTCGATGTCGCGCAGATCCATGCCCGCATCGTCGGCACGCAGCGGCCAGCGGCGACGCGCGAAATCCGCCCATGCGCCGTCGTCGCGCAGCTGCGCGAGCCCGGACTGCGTCATCCGTTCCGGTTGCGCGGCGATTCCGCGCAGCAGGCATCGATAATCGTCGAACATCGCCTGCGCGGCGCCGTGTGCGAGCACGTCATCCATGCAGTACCAGCTGAACACGAGATCGCCGTCGACTTCCATCACCTGATGATCGAGCCAGACCTGCGGCGTCTGAGTGAACACGTGCGCCGGCTCGCCGAACAGGCTCGTCATCGCCTGATCGATGCTCAGGCCGTCGAGCGACATCCCCAGCATGCTCGTGAACACGACCGGCATCAGCGGCCGGCGAGGATCGTGCGCGCGGCCGCGCGACAGCTCGCGCATCAGCTCGACGCCGTTGACCTGGCTGTGCGCGAGGCGCTGCCAGAGCCGTTCCTGCGTGCGCTCGATCGTGTCGCGCAGCGTCGGTGCGCCGTTCAGCGCGAAATCGATCAGCAGCACCGACGTGAAATCGCCGATCAATTGAGAGACCTGCGGGTGATCGGGACGCCGGTTGAAGAACGTCAGGTTCAGCGTGAAATCCGGATGCCGGCTCCAGCGTTCGAGCGTGTGCGCGAAGAGCGCGAGCAGCGCGGCCGACGGCGTCGCGCCCCAGCGCTGCCATTCGCGTTTGAGCTTGTCCCAGTCCGCGCGTTCGAGGCGCGCCTGATATGTGGTGAAGCGGGGCCGCGCGCGGTCGGCGCGTTCGGGGTCGAGCGGCAGCACGGGCGCGGGCGGCAGTTGCGGGAGCGTGCGTTGCCAGTAGCGCCACGATGCCTGCCAGTCGGGCGCGTCGCGGCGCGCCTGATCGGCGAGCACGTAGTCGCGGAACGTGATCTGCAGCGGTTCGAGCGCCGCGCCGCGATAGGCGCGCGCGAGGTCGTCCATCATCACCTTGAAGCTCTGCACGTCGAACAGCAGCAGGTCGAGGTTCATGTGGAGCCGGTAGCGCGCATCGTCGAGCTCGGTCACGGCGAGCTCGAACAGCGGCCAGCGGTCGGCGGGAAGCACGCGGTAAGACAGTGCGTCGCGGGTGTGTTCGAGCGCGCGCGCCTGCTCGTCGGCGGCGAGGCGCTTCAGATCGTGCCGCCGCGGCCGGTAGGCGGGCACGTCGCGCAGGATGCGCTGGCGGCCGTCCGCATCGACGATCATCCGCAGCATGTCGTGACGCGCGACGAGCGCGTTCCAGGCGGCCTCGAAGCGCGCGAGGTCGAACGTGTCGTGCCGCATGTCCCATTCGAACAGTACGTGACACGCGACGCCGCCATAGGCGATCAGATCGGTGCGGCCGAGCCAGTACGCGTGCTGGATCGGCGTCAACGGGAACGGCTCGAAGCGGTTCGCGGGATCGTGGATGAGCGCGCCGGTGTCCGAAGCGGGCGCGCTGGCGTCGGCGGGCGCGGATTCGACGATCAGCCGGCCGATTCCGGCGACCGTCATGTCGCGATACGCGCGCTCGGCGTCGAGCTTGACGCCGAGCTGCGATTCGACCGCGCTCCGCAATTCGAGGAACAGCAGCGAATCGAGGCCGAGCTTCAGCAGATCGCGTTTCGGCGTGAGTTGAGCGAGATCGTCGAGCTTCAACTGCGCGGCGATGCGCGCCGTCAACCATTGGCAGACGGCATCGGCATCGCGCGGATCGGGGCGTGCGGCGGCGGGAATCGCAGCGGTGGCCGCCGACGCCGAAGCGGCGGAGGAGGCCGCCGTCGGCGAGCGCGCGAGCCGGGCGGATGGCGTATCGGCGTCGAACAGCGCGCGGCGGCCGGCGTCGAGCCGCTCGCGCAGCACGCGCATCGCGAGCCGGTATGGCGCGCCGCGCATCACGGCCTGTTCCAGATGCCACAGGCCTTCCGCGCTCGACAGCACGCCCATCCCGCTTTCCGCGAGCTTGTGTTGCAATGCGGGCTCGGCCGCGCGTCCGGCTTCGCCCCACGCGCCCCACGCGATGGAGATCACCGCCGGCGCTTCGCCGCTTGCGCGCGCTTCGGCGAGCCCGTCGAGGTAGGCGCTCGCGAACGCGTGCGCGCCTTGTCCCGGCGCGCCGAGCGCGGCGGCCGCCGACGAATAGAAAAGCAGATAGCGCGCGTCGTGCGCGCCGAGCCAGTCGCGCAGCACGCGCGCCGCGTCGGCCTTCAGCGCGAGCACGGGCGCGATGCGTTCGGCGTCGAGCGTGGCGAGCGGCGCGTCGTCGAGGACGCCGGCCGCATGGATCGCGCCCGCGACGCCGCCATCCGCGTGCAGCGCTTGCAGCGCCGCCGTCAACTGCGCGGGCTCGGCGACGTCGCAGCGCACCCAGCGCAATTCGCATGCATGATGCGCTTCGGCTTCATGCTGGAACGCGGGCCAGTCGTCATGAGCGCGAGGCGCGACGAGCGCGATGCGGCGCGCGCCGTGGCGCGCGAGCCAGCGCACGCTCAGCCGGCCGAGGCCGCCGAACGCGCCGGTGACGACGTGCCAGCGTTCGCCGGCGAGCGCGCCGGCGGGCAGCGCGGGCGCGACGTAGGGTTGCGCCGCGAGCGATGGCGCATGCGCGCGGCCGTCGCGGACCGCGAGCCAGCGAGCGCCGCTGCCGAGCGCATCGAGCGCCGGCAGCAGATCGCGCCACGCGGCGGCCGGATGCAGGTCGATCGCGGCGAGCACGCGGTCCGGCTGTTCGGCGGCCGCGACGCGCAGCAGCCCCCAGGCGGCGCGATGCGCGGGGTCGACGAGATCGTCGGCGTGGACCTTCCATGCGCCGCGGGTCACGACGACGAGCGGCGCGCGGCTTGCATCGGCCAGCGCGGCGAGCAATGCCGACGCGATCGCCTGTAGCGGCTTTTCATCCGGATCGAGCACGAACAATCGGCGATCCGCGTGCGGCGCGACCGGCACGCCCGCGTCGCGCAGCGCGTCGGCGAACGACGCCGACTCGGCGTGCAACGCGATGCCGTTCGCATCGGTAGACGCATCGGGCACGGGCCGCCAGCGCCAGCCGTAATGCGTATCGCGCGCAGGCAGCGGCGCGGGCAGGCCGCCTTCGGTGGAATCGGCGTCGAGCGGCCGCCACGCGCCGGTTTCGTCGCGCGCGTCGAGCGCGATCCGCGCCGCGCCGAACGGACTGGCGCACCAGCGCAGGCGTACGAGCGTCAGCCACGCGGGCGCGCGCTCGGGCGCGCGAATCGTCGGCGCCGCCTGGCCGCCGCCGTGGCGGCCCGCCAGTTCCGCGCCGCCGCGCGCGAGCCGTTGCTGCCAGGCCTCGCGCCGGCCCGCGCAATCGGACCAGTCGGCGAGATACACGCCGTCGTCGGTGAGCGGCTGACCGAGCAGCGGATCGGCGTCGTCTGCGAGCCACGGCGCGACGCCCGCCGAGCGGCCCGGCGCGGACGCGAGCACGATGTGCTCGCTGATGCCGGACGTCGGCGCGCCGTCGTCCGGCAGCCAGTCGATGCGCTCGAAGCCCGCCGCGATGCATTGTTCCTTCCAGCGCGCGGTCGACAGGAACAGCTCGCCGCCGCGCGCGTCCTCGTCGTGCAGCGGCAGCACGAGCGGGCCGAATACGAAATCGAAGAGGCGCATCGGCCGCGTGATCTCGCGCATCAGCAGACGGCCGCCCGGTTTCAGCAGCGGCGCGAGGTTCGCGAGCGTACGGCCGACGTGCTGCGTCGCATGGATCACGTTGGCCGCGACGATCAGGTCGTATGCGCCTGCTTCGAAGCCTTGCGTTTGCGCGTCTCTTTGCAGATCGAACACGCGATAGCCGACGCATTCGTGAGCGGCGAATTTCTGCTCGGCGCGCCGCGTGAAGATCGGCGAGATGTCGGTGAAGTCGTAGCGGACGTTCGGCTCGCCGTCGAGTTCCGGCAGCAACCACGCGGTCGTGCCGCCGGTGCCGCCGCCGACTTCGAGAATCCGGAACGGGCGGTGCCGGCGACGGTTCGTCTGCCGCTCGCGGACCAGCCCCGCGACGACGCCCGCGGCGATCTGGTTGAAATAGCGCCCGAAGCTGAATTCCTGATACAGCACTTCGACGCCGCTCGACGCGCTGTCCGGGAAGATCACCGCCACCGGCTCGATGTCGCCGCTCATCATCGCGTGCAGGCTGTCTCCCGCGCGCGCGACGGTGTCGGCGATCACGTCGAAGCCTTCGCAGCAGTCGCGCAGGATCTGCAGCAGCGCGTCGCGTTCCGCGTGGGGCACCGCGAGCGCGAGCGCGGGCGCGTAGCGGTCGTCGTCGCGGCGGTAGTAGCCGTCTTCGACGCACGCATTCAGGAGCCGCACGAGCAACTGGCGATGGCGCGGCAGCAGACGGCCCGCGCGCAGGATGTCGAGCGCGGTCGCGCCTTCGTCGAAGCGCTCGCCGATGCAGCGGCGCACGAGTCGATCGACGTAGATCGCATGCAACTGCGTGACACATGCGTAGAGTCGCTGCAGGCGCGGCAGATCGAGCGATGCGGCGGCCGCGGCCGCGACCCGGCGGCCTTCGGCGAGCGCCGGGTCGATATCGCCGCCGTGCGCCGCGGGCAGTGTCACGGCCGCCGGCTGCGCATCGCGCCAATAGCGTTCGGCATCGAACGGATAGCGCGGCGCGTGCAGCTTGCGGCCGGACGACGGCAGCACGTTCGCCCACGGCAGCGCGACGCCCGCCGCATAGAGTTCGAGCGTCGCTTGCCGCGTTTGCGCGAGCGCGGGCTGTTGCCGGCGCGCGCTCGCGATCCAGCGCGCGCGTTGCGGCGACTCGCGCAGGCCGATCCCCGTCAGCTGCGCATCGGGCCCGAGTTCGAGAAACACGCCCGCGCCCTGTGCGATGGCGTGACGGACCGCATCGGCGTAACGGACCGGTTCGCGCATGTGCCGGCGCCAATAGCCGTGCGCGTTGAGCCCATCCGCGTCGATCGGCTCGCCGAGCAGCGTCGACACGAGCTGTACGCGGCCGGGCGCCGCATGCAGTTGCGCGGCCGCACGTTCGAACGCGTCGAGCACCGGATCGAGCAGCGCCGAATGCGCGGCGCCCGGGACCGTGAGCCGCGCGTGGCGAATGTCTTTTGCGGCGAGCGCGGCGGCGAGCGCGTCGACTGCGTCGCGACGGCCGGAGAACACGAGATGACGCTCGCCGTTATGCGCGGCGACGTCGACGCCCGCTTGCCCGGCGAGCGGCAGCAATTCGTCGGCGCACGCGAACGCGGCGAGCATCGCGCCCTCCGCGCAGTGCTGCATCAGCGCGCCGCGCAGCCGGACGAGCGGCATCGCCTGCTCGATCTCGTAGTGTCCGGCGACGACCGCGGCCGCGTATTCGCCGACCGAATGACCGATCACGATCTGCGGCTCGAGACCGAGTGCGCGCCAGTGCGCGGCCATCGCGAGTTCGAACGCGACGATCGCGGGTTGTGCGTAGTCCATCCGTTCGAGCAGATCGCCGCGCTCGCCGAACATCGCGTCGCGCAGCGGGACGTCGAGCTCGCCGTCGCAGGCCGCGAAGCAGCGGTCGAGACACGCGGCGAACGCGGGCGATTGCCGATAGAGCGCCTGTCCCATGCCGGGCCAGTGCGAGCCCTGGCCCGTGAAAAGCCAGACCATTTGCCCGGCTTCGCCGCTGCCGCGATGGACGAGCGCATCGTCTTCGCCCAGCGCGAACGCGTCGAGCGCCGCGACGGTCTCGTCGCAGAACGGCACCGCGAGCCGGTGCGGCAGGTCGAGCTGCCGTCCGCGCAGCGCGGTGTGGAGCAAGTCGCGCGCGCTCGCATGCCGCAGCGCGTGCGCGTAGCTGCGCGCGAGGCGTTGCAGCGCCGGCTCGCTCGCCGCGCTCAGCAGCAGCGCCGCGCCCGCGTCCGGCTGCGCACGGTCGTCGCCGCCGGCCGCCGTGCGCAGCGCGTCCGGCAGCGACGCGACGACCACATGGCAGTTCGTGCCGCCGATGCCGAACGACGACACGCCCGCGACGCGCGATGCGTCGTCCCAGGGCTGCGCTTCGGTGGGCACGTAAAACGGGCTGTCGTCGAGGCCGAGCGCCGGATTCGGCTTGCGGAAGTGCAGGCTCGGCGGAATCGCGCGCCGCTCGACGGCGAGCACGGCTTTCAGCAGGCTCGCGATGCCGGCCGCCGTATCGAGATGCCCGAGGTTGCTCTTGACCGAGCCGAGCGCGCAGCGCGGTCCTTCGCCCGCCCGGTGAAAGACGCCGCGCAGCGCTTCGAGCTCGATCGGATCGCCGAGCGGCGTGCCGGTGCCGTGCGCCTCGACGAGGCCGATCTGCGTGCTGTCGACGCCCGCGAGCATCAGCGCGTCGCGGATCGCGTCGCGCTGTCCGGCCGCCGACGGCGCGGTGTAGCCGACCTTGCGGTCGCCGTCGTTGTTGATCGCGCTGCCGAGCAGCACCGCGACGACGGGGTCGCCGTCGCGCAGCGCGTCGCCGAGCCGCCGCAGCACGACCGCGCCGACGCCGTTGCCGGCGAACGTGCCTTGCGCGTCGGCGTCGAACGGCCGGCAGCGGCCGTCCGGCGAGAAGATCATGCCCGGCTGATGCAGATAGCCCGCGTGCTGCGGAAACGATACGGCCGCGCCGCCCGCGACGGCCATGTCGCATTCTCCGGCGCGCAGGCTTTCGCAAGCCAGGTGCGCCGCGACGAGCGAGCTCGAGCACGCGGTCTGCACGGCGAGCGCCGGGCCGCGCAGGTTCAGCTTGTACGCGACGCGCGTCGCGACATAGTCCTTGTCGTTGCCCATCAGCGATTGCAGGCCCTTGACCTGCGCGACTTCGGCGATCCGCAGCGGCTCCCTGCCCGGATACGTGCTGATGCGCGCGGACCCGAACACGCCGGTGCGGTGCGGAACGTCGCGCGGCGCGTAGCCCGCGTGCTCGAGCGCGTGCCAGACGATCTGCAGGAAGAGGCGCTGCTGCGGGTCGATCGATTCGGCTTCCTGACGGGAATAGCCGAACAGCGCGGCGTCGAACGCGTCGGCGTCGCGTACGACGGTGCCGACGTTGACGAAGTTCGGCGCGTCGATCGTCGCGGCGTCGAGGCCCGCGTCGAGCAGCGCCTGCCGCGTGAAGCGGCGGCTGCATTCGGCGCCGGCGAGCAGATTGCGCCAGAACGCGTCGCTGTCGTCCGCTTCCGGAAAGCGGCATGCGTGGCCGATCACGGCGATCGGCTCGCCGTTCGGGTAATGCGTCGCGAGCAGCGCGTCGAGGTCCGCGGCCGGGCGAGCGGACGAAATGGCTTTATCCATGACTGGTTTCGAGAGAGGGTTCGTGGGCGGCGGGAGAAAGCGCGGGCGTGGCCGGCCGCGCGAGCCGACGGCACAGCCGGCTCGCGGGCCACAGGCTCGCGACGGCCAGCGCGGCGAGCAAAGCGAGCACCGGGCGATAGCCGACGGCGTGGCTGACGCGCAGGACGGCCATCGACATCAGCATGGCGACGGCCATGTCGGTCGACTGGAACAGCGCGTAGTCGGATGCCGGCTGGTGAGGGCGGGTGAGTCCCATCAGCACGTTGTAGAGCGTGACGAAGCCGATCGCCGCCGCGACGTTGACGAAGCCGAACGCGAGCGTCCATTCGCGTATGCCGAAGCGGGGGTAGCCGATGGCGAGCACGCCTGCGAGCAGCGGGAACGACAGCATGACGGGCAGCACGCACCGCCACGCGCCGAAACGGCGCATGGCCCAGCCGCCGAGCGCGATGCCGACGCCGCTCGCGACCGTGCTGTAGATCGTGACGACTTCGCCGAGCGCGCTCAGGCCGAGCCCCGCATCGACGAGCAGCACGGTCTGCAGCGCCATCAGCCCGCGCATCGCGACGAGGTAGATCGCGGTCAGCGCGAGCGCGGGCCCGATCCCGCGCAGATCGCGCCAGCGCAGGCGCGGACGCGCCGAGCCGACGGGCGCGGCCCGCATCGGCTGCCGGATCAGCAGCGGCGGAATCAGCAGCAGCAGCGACAGCGCGGCGATGCCCGCGAAGCCGTAGCGCCAGCCGGCGCGCTCGGCGATCGCGAGGAACACGAACGAACCGAGCGGAATCCCCAGATAGCTGCCGCCGACTTGCGCGACGTTCGCGAACGGGCGGCTGCGGGCGTCGGTCGTGCAGATCGCGATGCCGTTCGCGTAGATGCCGTGGCTCGCGGACAGCAGCGTCAGCAGCGTCAGCGACACGACGATCGCGCCCGCCGCGTGCGCCGGCGGCAGCAAGCCGATGCACGCGATGAGGGCCGCCATGCCGAGTTGCAGCAGCACGAGACTGCCCTGATAGCGGTTGCCGCGCAGCGGCAGCGCGTGGCGCTCGCACCACGGCGCCCACAGGAATTTGCCGACCCAGGGCAGCATCGCGAGCGACAGCCAGCTCAGCTGAGCGAGGTCGGCGCCTGCGTGCCGGAAGTAGCCGACGACGCCCTGCATGGTCAGCGCGCTGACCATCCCCTGGTGCGCGTAGTAAGACCAGTACGGCAGATAGCGCTTCATGCGGCGGCGCCTCGCCTGCGCTGCAGCCTCGCTCTGCGTTGGTCGAGGAGCGCGCGCCGGTTCGCGTCGTCGGCCTGGGCCGGCGCGTGCGCGCCGCCGAGATGCGCGGCGAGCGCGTGCGGCGATGCATGCGTGAAGAGATCCGTCACCGCGAGCGACGCGTAGCCCGCGTGCCGAAGCTTGACGTGCCATTGAACGAGTTCGAGCGACGATGCGCCGGCTTCGAAGAAGCTTTGTCGCGCGGCGATCGGCAGGCCGAGCGTCTGTTCGAAATGCTGGCGCAGCCGGCCGACGAGCGCGGCGTCGACCGGCGCGTCGTCGCGAGGCACATCGATCGGCGTGGTGGACGCGGCGGGCACGGCGGTCGCAAAACCGACGGCGCGCTCGTCGCGCATCGTCCGCGCGCCGGCCTGGTTGACACGCGGCACGAGGACGTCGAGCGGCAGCCGCCACGCCGATGCGTCGGTCGCGAGCCGCTGCAGCAGCGCGACGTACTGATCGAACATCGCGCGCAGCCGGTCGGGCTCGAACAGCGCTTCGACCGCATCCCAGTTGAAGCGCAGCTCGCCTTCCGATTCGTAGACCTGGTGATCGAGCCATACCTGCGGCGTCTGCGAGATGCCCGAGCGCGGTTCGAGCCACGACGCGTGGGCGAGGAAGCGGTCGTGATCGAAGCCGAGCGCGCTCGTGAAAACGACCGGCATCTCGGCGGCGGCCCGGCCGTGCCGCTGCGCGAGCTGGCGCATTACCCAGAGCGCCGATACGTCGCGGTGCGCGAGGTCTTGCCACAGCCGCTGCTGCAGCCGCTGCGCGCTCGCGAGCCAGTCATTCGCGGGCTGCCACGCGAGCAACAGCAGCGACGTGAAGTCGCCGAGCACCTGCTCGATCTGCGGATGCACCGGCTGCCGATCGAACAGCGTCAGGTTCACGCACAGCTCGCGCTGCGCGCTCCACGCGGACAGCACGGCCGAATACGCGGCGAGCAGCAGGGCCGACGGCGTCAGGCTCGCCGCGCCGGCGTGCGCCTTCAGCGCGCGCCATTGCGCGCGCGACAGGCGCGCCGACAGCCGCACGAAGCGCGGCGTCCCGATTTCCGCGGGCGTGCGGCGAAGCGGCAGTTGCGGTGCGCAGGGCAGGCCGTCGAGCCGGCGCTGCCAGTAGGCGAGCGACGCTTCGCTGGCGCGCCGGCCGGCGACGTGCGTCACGTAATCGCGAAAGCCGATGTCGAGCGGCGGCAGCGCGCGATCGGGCGCGACATACAGGTGTTCGAGCTCGGCGAACAGGATCTGCATGCTGAGACCGTCGAGCATCAGATTGTCGAGACACACGTAGAGCCGGCTGCGCTCGCCGCCGTCTTCGGCCGCTTGCACGTCGAACACGGGCCAACGCGCGGGGTCGAGGACCTGATGCGCGAGCCGCTCGCGCAGCGCGGCGGCGTCGGGACCGTCGAGGCTCGCGACGCGATGGCGCGTCAACGCGAACGGCGGCGCTTCGGCGAGCACCTGCTGCCGGCCGTCGCGGACGACCGCGCGCAGCATGTCGTGGCGCGCGATCAGGCGGTTCCACGCCGCTTCGAATCGCACGACGTCGAGCCGCTCGACTTCGAATTCGACGAAGAAGTGCGAGCCGACGCCGCCCAGCGCGAAGCCGGCCTGGCGGCCGACGAGATACGCCTGCTGGACGTCGGTGAGCGGGAACGGCTGGAAGCGCGACGCGGCGTCGGGCCGCAGCGTGTCCGCTGCCGGCTCGATGCGCGGGCGCAGCGTCGCGGCGAAGGCGGCGAGCGTCGGGTAGTCGAACAGATCGCCGAGCCGCGCCGTGTAGCCCGCCCGATCAAGTTCGCCGATCAGGCGCGTCGCGAGCAGGCTGTCGCCGCCGAGCTGCAGGAAGTGGCTGTGCCGATGCACCGCATCGACTTGCAGCAGGCGTCGCCACAGCGCGGCGACGGCCGTTTCGGCGTCGCCCTGCGGCGCTTGCCGCGCGGCGTCGGCATCGGCATCGGCATCGGCATCGGCATCGGCATCGGCATCGGCGACAGCGGCGGCGGCGGCGGCGGCGGCGGCGGGCGCGCAGCGGGCCAGCAGCGCCTTGTGGTCGATCTTGCCGTTCGCGGTGAGCGGCAGGGCGTCGATGAAGTAGAGGCGCTGCGGCAGCATGTAAGACGGCAGGTGCGCGGCGAGCGCCGCGCTCAGCTTTCGCGGAGCGGGCGTGCGCACGATGGCGGGCGCGCGCAGCACGAAGCGCCGGTGCGCGCCGACGTCGTCCGACTGCTCGCACGCGAGCGCGCGATCGTCGAATGTGCGCCGCCAGTCTTCCGCGCGACGCAGGCTGTGCTGCGCGGCAGCGCCGCCCGCGAGTAGGTCGGCGCTGACGAGCGCGAGCGCCGACGCATCGCGCAGCTCGGTCACATAGACAAGTGCCGACGGCGCGGCCAGCTCGACGAGTTCGTCGAGCGCCGCATCGCCGAGGCGGTGCAGCGCGTTGTTGGCCCAGACCACGTCAGCGCCGTGCGCGAGATCGTTCAGCGACGCGGGGGCCGCGCGCCGCGCTTGCGCATGCGGGAACGCGGCGAGGCGCGCCTGCGCGCGCAGCACCATGTCCTGCGACGCGTCGACGGCCGTGTAGATCAGCCGTTGCGCGTCGAGGCGGCGCAGCAGCGCTTCGCCGCACAGGCCGCTGCGCGCGCCGATCTCGACGAGCCGTGCGGGCCGCCCCAGCGAGCGGGATAGCGCCGCGACCGCGGTGGCGAGCGCATCGATCGCTTGCCCGGCGCCATCGCTGCGCAGCAGCAGCGATTCCGGCGACCAGAACGGATGGTCGAGCAGCGTGTGCGCCGGGCGCAGCCCGCGCAGGATCGCGCCGAGCGCGTCGTGGTGAGCGAGCAGCGCGTCGGCGGTCGTGAAGAGCGGATCGTCGGCGCGCGGCCGGCGGCGCGCGTGGTCGTAGCGCGGGCCGCGGCGATACGCGCCGTCACGTTCGGCGAGGCGGCCGTGCGCGGCCAGCAGCGCGAGCCAGCGCGCGAACAGCGCACGCCACGCCGGCTGCGCGCGATAGCACGCGAGCGCCGCGTCGACGTCGAGCGGCGCGTCGAAGGCCACGCCTTCGCGTTGCAGATGGTCGTGCAGGAAATCGGCGACGAGACGTTCGATGGCCGCGTCGGACTTCGCGATGGCGTCGGCATCGGCATCGACATCGACATCGCGGCTGGCGTCTGCGATTGCGCTCGCGTTGCCGATGGCGTCGATGGTGTCGACGGCGCGGCCGGCGCGTGCATCCGCATCCGCGTCCGCATCCGGATCGGCTTCCCGAGCGGCTTCCCGAGCGGCGCCGCAATCGCCCATGGGCGCGAACAGCGCGCGAAAGTCGGACGGCCATGCCGCATCCGCCCGCCGTTCGTCGAACAGCGCGTCGCCCGACGGCACGACGAACGCCGCAAGCGATTTGTCGCGCTCGCCGGCCGCGAGCGCGATGCCGGTCTTGACGCCGTCGATGCGATTGAGCGCCGCGTCGATCTCGCCGAGCTCGATCCGGTAGCCGCCGATCTTCACCTGCTTGTCGCGCCGGCCGAGAAACTCGAGTGTGCCGTCGGGCCAGTAGCAGCCGTGATCGCCCGTCCGATACCAGCGGCCGCTCGCGTCGTCGACGAATTGCCGCGCGGTGCGTTCGGCGTCGTTGAAGTAGCCGAGCGCGACGCCTTCGCCGCCGATCCACAGCTCGCCCGGCACCCAATCCGGGCAATCGCGGCCCTGCTCGTCGACGACGCGATAGCGCTGGTTCGCGAGCGGATAGCCATAAGGGATCGAGCGCCATGGCGGCGGCACGTCGCCGACATCGTAAGCGTTCGACCAGATCGACGCCTCGGTCGCGCCGCCCATGGCGACGAGCTCGCCGTCCGCGCGAAACGCGCGGTAGCGCGCAGGCAGATCCAGACCGATCCAGTCGCCGGACAACATCGCGACGCGCAGCGTCGACGGCGCGCGCAGCTCGAAGCCTTCGGCGTACGTGACGAGCATGTCGAACAGCGCGGGCACGCTGTTCCATACGGTCACGCGATGGCGGTCGAGCAGTTCGCACCAGACGGCCGGATCGCGCCGCTGCGCTTCGTCGACCAGCACGAGCGCGCCGCCCGCCGCGAGCACGCCGAAGATGTCGTAGACCGACAGATCGAAGTGCAGCGCGGACAGCGCGAGCACGCGATCATCGGAGCCGACGCGGTAGCGCCGGTTCAGCTCCGCGCACGTGTTGAGCGCGCCGCGATGCGAGATCACGACGCCCTTCGGCGCGCCGGTCGAGCCGGACGTGTAGATCACGTACGCCGGCATGCGCGGATCGACCGCGACGGGATCGCGCAGCGCGTCGGCCGCGACGGCGTCCTGCCACGCGAGATAGCGCGCCGGATCGTCCGGCGCCGCGATCGCCGCCGGATCGTCGCGGCAGACGAGCACCCGCTTCACGCGAGCGTCGTCGTAGATCTTGCGGCGGCGTTCTTTCGGCTGGTCGAGCGGCACGGGGACGTAGACCGCGCCCGCGTGCAACACGCCGAGCACCGCGACGATCTGCCCGATGCCCTTCGACATGCTGACGGCGACCGTGTCGCCCGCTCCCACGCCGCGCGCCGCGAGCGCGCCCGCGCAGCGGCGCGCCTGTTCGGCGAGCGTCGCGTAGCTGAGCCGCGCGTCGCGATGGATCAGCGCGACGGCGTCGGGCGTGCGCCCGGCCGCGTGGAAGAAGCCGTCGTGCAGGCAACCGTCCGGCACCGGCCGCGCGGTGTCGTTGACGCGCGCGCGGACCGCGCGCTGCGCGTCGGGCATCGGATCGGGCAGCGGCTTGCGCCAGGCGCCGGCGTCACGCACGAGATGCCGCACGAGCGCGACGTACGCATCGAACAGCGCATCGACGAGGCTTGCCGGAAAGAGCGCGTCGACGCTGTCCCACTGCAGCCATACCGACGCGCCGTGTTCGAACGCGAGATGGTCGATCCATACTTGCGGCGTTTGCGAGATGCCCCACGCGGGCTCGCCGAGCGCGGCGGCGGTGTCGCGGCCGTACAGCGGGCGGCCGAGATTGCTCGTGAACACGATGGGCGCGCCGTGCGGATGACGTTGTTCCTTGCGCAACTCGCGCAGCAGCTCGACGCCCGACCAGTGGCGATGCTCGTAGGCGTCGGCGAACGCCGCCTGGTTCGCGCGCGCGAGCGCGTCGAACGGCGCGCCTTCGGCGGCGAGATCGATCAGCAGGATGTTCGTGAAGTCGGCAATCATCCGCTCGACGGCCGGATCGAGCGGCTGTCGATCGAACAGCGTCAGGTTCAGCAGCAGGCGCGGCTCGCCGCTCCAGCGCGCGAGCACCGCGCCGAAGCACGTCGCGAGCGCCATCGTCGGCGTGACGCCGCACGCGCTCGCCTGCGCCTTGAACGCGCGCCAGTCGGCGTCGCCGAGCGCCGCGCGGCGGCGGCTGAAGCGCACCGGCGCGACGCGCTCGGGTTCCTGGGCGAGCGGCAGACGCGGCGCGGCCGGCAGTTCGGGCAGCTTCGCGCGCCAGTAACGCTGCGCCGTTTCGCGCGCGGCCGCGCTGTCGTGCCGCAGATGCGCGACGTAGCTGCGAAAGTCGTAATCGCTGCCGATGTCCGGCAACGCGCGGCCGCCGACGAGCGCCGCGAGCTCGTCGAACACCAGCGTGAAGCTCGCCGCGTCGAGCACGAGCAGATCGAGGTCGACGTGCAGGCGATGCCGCCCGCCGGGAAGCAGCGACAACTGGAAGTCGAACGTCTCGCCGTGCTCGACGTCGAGCACGCGATGGCCGAGGCGTTCGCGCAATGCGGCGAGCGCCTGCTCGCGCTCCGCGTCGCCGCAGGCGCGCAAATCGTGCACGGCGACGCCGGGCCAGCTCGAACCCGCACGCCATTGCTGGCGGCCGTCCGCGCGGAACGCGACGCTCAGCATCGGATGGCGGGCGATCAGCGCGCGGACGGCGGATTCGAGCCCGTCCGGCGTGAGCCCCGCGCCGTCGAACTCCTGATACAGATGGCAGCCGACGCCGCCGAGCGGCTGCTGCGCGGCGCGGCCGACGAGATACGCGTGCTGGACGGGCGTGAGCGCGAACGCTTCGCCGTCGCGCATCGTCGGCCATGCCCGAGGCGCGGCGGGCCGCTCGGCGACGCGCGCGGGGCTGCGCCGCATCAGCGCGAGCCAGCCGGCGAGCGTCGGCTCGCGGTACAGCTCGCGCAGCGTCAGCGTATGGCCGCGCGAGCGCAGCCGGTTCAGCCACGCCATCAGGCGCATCGAGTCGAGACCCAGTTGCAGCAGGTTGGCGTCGGCGTCGAGTCGTTCGGGATCGACGGACAGATCGGCGGCAAGCTCGCCGCGCAGCGATGCGCCGTCGAGCGCGATGCGGTCGGCTTCGACGGCTGGATCGGGGGCGAGGCTCGTATGAAGGTCGGACATGAATGAAGATCTCGAGTCGGTTGTGATGCGAAACCCGGAACGCAAAGACACCCCGTCGACGCGCGCGCCGCAGCCCGTTTGCGGGCGGTGGCGCGATGCGTCGTGCGGCCGTCGGTCATCGGATGAGGGGCGGCGGATTGCGCACGCGACGGGGAGCGGCGGCCGCGGCGTGTGCGATGCGCGATGCCGCGTGCCGGTTCGATCGGCGCGGCGTTGCCGCGCGCGTCGCTAAGGACTTCGGCGCGCGTCGCGCGTCGCGGCCGGCATGCGTGCGCGGCCGTTGCGCTGCTCGAGCCAGGCGCGCGCCTGCGCGCGCGCTTCGATGTGCGTCGCGGCGATGCGCAACGGATAGGGCGCGTGCTCGGCGCGATCCCGCGCGCGGGCTTTCTCTTCATAGGCGCATCGCCGCGCGAGGTCCGCCTCGATGCGGATCGCGCCGGCGCAAAACCGCTGCTGCGCGACGTTGTCGCGACTCCATTGAACGTAAGCGGATACGAAGCGCGGCGAATGACGCGGCAATTCCTCGCCGTCCATCAGCAGCACGAACGGCTCGGCGCGCGTGTACAGCGCCTTGAACTGCGCGAGCCGCGCGTCCGCTTCCGTATCGGGAACCTGCGCAGGCATGTGCAGGTACACGAGCGGCCAGGAGCGGGTGTCGATGAAGTCGTTCATGAGTCCCTCGTCGGTAACGCCACGCAAGCGGCAAGACTCGGGACAGACGATGCGTCGGACGGCTTTCGGGCGAGACGCGCAATCGATTCGCGGTTGCCTGAAAGATCCGCTGGCGGATCTGCGATCCGTCATCTGCCTGCCCCGAGTGCAACGGCGCTGTGCGACGCGCGCTGCCTCGATTTGCGGTGCTTCTTATGACTGTGAACGATAAGCATTATTGTTTAGAAGCTCTACCCGAAACGGGTTTATTTCCGCTCGCATCGGTATCTTGCCGCCGCCCCAATAGGGTTCGCCCGGCACGGATGGCGATGCATCCGCGCCGGGCGAGCAAGGCGGGCAAGGGTGGCGAAAAGCGTGTGCGGGCGCGGACGGGCCGCGCCGCGAAAGAGAACGTCGCGAAAGAGAACGTCGCGGAAAGCCTGCGCCGCGAAAAGCCCGAACGCCGCCGAACCGATCGTCAGCGACGCTGCTTGAACGCCGAGGGATTGACGCCGAACTGCTTTTGGAACGCCGCCGTGAAGTGGCTCGCGTTCGCGTAGCCCATGTCGGCCGCGACGGTCATCACCGGCATGTCGGCGCTCGACAGCCGGCGGCGCGCTTCGTGCATTCGCTCTTGCTGGAAGAGCCCGTAGACGCTGTGATCGAACAGTTGCCGGAACCCGCGCTTGAGCTTGAGCACGCTGAGTCCCGTTTCCTTTGCGAGCATCGCGATCGTCGGCGCGCGGCTCAGATCCGCGAGCAGAAGATCCCGCGCGCGCAGCAGCTTCTGCCGCTCCGCCGCCGGCAGCGGCCACGCATGCGGCGCGGCGTCGCCATGCGCCTCGATCACGAGGCTCGCGAGCGCGAGGCTCTGTCCGAGCAGCCACATCGACGGGCGGCCCGCGCGGCCGTGCGCACACCGATGCCTGTCCTGCAGCGCATGGCTCAACGATTGCGCGGTCGCGCGCATTTCCGCGTCGCACCGGCACGGCGCGCAGCAGCGCGCCGAATCGAGCTTGCGTTCGAGCGCCGCGTCCAGGTCGGGTGCGAGTTCGCGCACGAGATCCGGCCGGATCGACACGGTCACGCTTTCGATCTGGCCCGAATGCGTTGCGCGGCCGCTGCAATCCGGCGTGTAGCTGATGCATCCCGTGCCCGCCGACAGCACGTGCTCGGTTTCGCGGCTGCCGGCGTCGATCGAGAAGCGCGAGCGCCCCTGCAGCGCGCAGCAAAAATGAACGCGGCCCCAGTCGTCGCGGACGTTCATCGAGATCGGCTGCCGCAGCGCGCCTTGCCAGACGAGCACGTCGATGCCGTCTTGCAGCGCGACTCTGAGCAGCCGGCAATCGGGCGCGGATTCGGCGGGCGGTGTCGGATCGGCGAGCAGCGTCGATATCGCGACTTCGGGTTTCGCAAGCGTAGAACTGGAAGAAGGCATCGGTGATCGTCTCCGCGCGGCATACCGATTGGGGTAGAAGTCGACCCGATCGGGGTGGAAATGTAAATGAGAATTGTTATCATTATTGCAATTCCAGTCGCCGCCGTCGAGACAATCTGCTCGTTCCGGAGAGTCAGTCTGCCTCGGCGGCTTCTCGCGCCCTTCGGGCGCGCGACGGTCTCGTTTCGCCATGGCGCGCGCCCACGGCGAGACAGGATTCCTCGTGACGCACGATCGCACGATGAGTCCGCCCGGCCGTCCTTCGAGATCAACAAGGAGTGTGTTTCATGCGGTATCAGCGAGCCTGGCGGGGCAGGCTCCCGGCGTCGAACGCCTTTGCGATGGCAGTCGCGATTTCTCTCATTCCTTTGTCGGGCGTCGCTCATGCAGGCACTGCCGGCGCGGCGTCCGGCGTGACGGCGGCCGGCGAGCTGTCCGCCGTGACCGTCACCGCGAGCAAACGCGATCAGTCGCTCGCGACGCTCAACGGCGCGGCGGTCGTCGTCGAACAGCCGGCGCTCGACGACGCGCAGGTCGCCAACACATTCGATCTCGCGCGCGTGCTGCCCGGCGTGCAGATCACGAGCGGCGGCTCGATGCTGTTTCCGATGATCGGCCTGCGCGGCATCTCGTCCGCGCAGGATTTCTACAACCCGGCGTTGACCGTGTATGTCGACGGCGTGCCGCAATTGCCGACGTTTTCGTCGCAGACGCTCCTCAGCGTCGATCGCGTCGAGTTGCTCAAGGGTCCGCAAGGCACGCTGTACGGCAAGAGCGCGGAAGGCGGCGTGCTGAACATCGTCACGCTGCCGCCCGAGAACACGCCGCGCGTGCATCTGCGGGCGGGCGTCTCGAGCCGCGGCGGCAACGTCGAGCAGGCGGAGGTCGCGGGGCCGCTCGTCAAGGACTTGCTGTACGGCGCGGTGTCGCTCGCGCACGTCGATGCGCCCGGCGATTTGCGCAATCCGGTCAGCGGCGCGAATCATCAGGGCGGATCGCGCTCGTTCGCCGGCAGCGCGAAGCTGCGCCTCGCGCCCTCCGGCGCACCGTGGGAAGTGAACGTGTCGGTCGGGCGCGATTGCGCGAAGGCGACGCAGGACATTTATGTGCCCTTCGACGACATCGGCAGCCGCACCGCGAACATCGATCCGCGGCTGCCTGCGCAATATGCGGAGCCGTACATGCGCCGCTGCGGGAACAGCTATGCGCTGTCCGGGCGCTACGATTTCGGCCAGTGGCGTCTGTCCGCGATTTCGGCGTGGCAGACGGTCGACATCGAGCGGCGCTTCCCGTTTCTTCAGTATTTCACGCAGCAGCCGGAGGACTGGCGGCAGAATGTGCAGGAACTGCGGCTCGCGACGCACGCGCCCGGCCGGCGCTGGGACGCGGTGTTCGGCCTGTATCGGCAGGACGTGCATCAGTCGCGCACGTACGTCAACGACATGGTGATTCCGTCGGTCGTCAATCTGTCGACAACCGCATCGAGCAACGAGAGCAAGTCGCTCGCCGCGTACGGCGACGTCACCTGGCACGTGACGGACGCGCTCGATCTGTCGGCCGGCCTGCGGGCGTCGCGCGATCAGGCGTGGACGCAGTTCGCCGGCACCGCGATGGCGTCCGCGTCGACGTACGCGCCGTTCGCCGGCGTGAACGGCGCGGCCGGCAACCGGATGCTCGGCAAAGTGTCCGCCGGCTATCAGATCGATCCGGCGTGGCGTGTCTATGCGAACGTGTCGCAAGGCTATAAGCCGGGCGGCTTCAATCTCGCGCCGTCTAGCCTCGCGGATGCGCAAGGCTACGGTCCGGAGCGCGCGGTCAGCTACGAGCTCGGCGCGCGCTACACAGGGCGGTCGCTGCGCGGCAGCGTCGCGCTTTATCGGATCGACATCCGCAACGCCCAGCTCTACGGCAGCGATCCGCTCGGTTATCAGTCGCTGCGCAACGTTGGCGACACGCGCTCGACGGGCGTCGAGTTCGGCGTCGAATGGGGCATCGCGCGCGGCTGGACGGCGGGGCTCGACGGCTTCGTCAATCACGCGACGTTCCGCAGCTATGCCGATCCGTTCGGCTGCGCCACGTGCGCCGGTAACGACGTGCCGTTCGCACCGCGCTACGGCTTCACGCTGAACGTCGGCGGCGAAGTGCCGACGCTGGCCGGCACGGTCCGGCCGCGTGTCGCGGTGCGCTGGCTCGGCGCGCAGTATTTCGACGTCGCGAACAAGTTGCGCCAGGGCGGCTATGCGCTGGTCGACGCGTCGCTCGGCTGGCGTCCGCGCCGCGACGTCGAGCTCACGCTCTATGCGCAGAACCTGACGAACCGCGACTACCGCACGTATGCGTTCCGTGCGCCGACAGGCAATCTCGCGCAGGTCGGACTCGGACGCACGGTCGGCGTGACGGTTGCGTTCGATTACTGACCGTGTGCGACGCGACGCGGCCGGCCGTAAGGCTCGCCGCGTCGCGCGCGATGAGCGCGGCCGCGTGCCGCGCGTAGTGCGTTTCGTCGACGCAGGCCGTGTGCGTCGCGCGTGTTGTCGTGGCGTGCACGTGCCGTGCGTTGTCGCGCGGTCATCGCGCGCCGTCGCGCATCGCCTGCGCCGGTGTTCGTGATCGTGCGGCACGGCGCCGATCGCCGTGCGTCGTCGCATGCTGTTGCAAATCGTCGCGCGCGAACGTGGGCGCGCCGTTTCGATCCCATTTAGCTCCGCCCGCTGCCGGGCTCACGAGGAATCGCCATGTCCGAACCACCAACCGAAGCCGTCCACACAGACCGCCGAAGGCGCGCGGATGCCCGCCCAAACCCGTGGAGCATCATGCGCCCGGTGCGTGCGCAAGTCCGTTTCGCGATGGTCGTCTCGTCGCTCGCGACGCTGCTGAACGTCGCATTCCTGCTGTCGCTCGCATGGACAGTCCGGCAGCTCGTCGAGCGGCCGCATGTCTGGCCGGCGTGGCCGGTCGCGGGCGCGGTCCTGTGCCTCGCCGGCAGCTATTTTTTGCGGCTGGGCGCGTTCAGCCAATCGCACTACGCGGCATTCCGCCTCGAAAAGATCCTGCGCGGCGATCTGGCGGATCGCCTGACGCGCGTGTCGCTCGGCACGCTGCAGCAGGTCGGCGCGGGCGCGCTGTCGAAGGTCATCCACGACGACGTGAAGGCGCTCCACATTTTCGTCGCCGACAGCACGCCACTCTATGCGCGCGCGTTCGTCGGGCCGGCGTGCACGCTCGTCGTGCTGCTGTGGCTCGATTGGCGGCTCGCCGCCGGCGCGGCCGCGGTGATGGCGATCGGATTCGGCGTGCTGACGCTCGCGATGCGCAACGCCGCCGAGATGAGCCGGCTGTACAACGACGCGCGCGAGCGCGTGAGCGCGGCCGTCATCGAGTTCGTGCAGGCGATGCCTGTCGTGCGCACGTTCGACGCCGGCTATTCGACGTTCGGCCGTTTTCAGCACGCGCTCGATGCATATCTCGACGTGCTGACGCGCTGGTATCGGCAGGCGGGTTTCTCCGCGCGTTTCTCGTTCGCGATGCTCAATCCGCTGCCGACGCTGCTCGTGCTGCTGTGGCTCGGCGCGTGGCTGATCGCGCGCGATGCATCGGATTTCGGCGCGTGGATCGCGGTGCTGCTCGTCGGCACGGGGATGGCGGAAGCGATGATGCCGATGATGATGCTCAATCACATGGTCGACAAGGCGAAGCTGAGCGTCGCGCGGATTCAGCAGACGTTGGCGCTGCCGACGCTGCCGATGCCCGTCGACGGGCGTGCGCCGGCCGACGCGAGCGTTACGTTCGAGGACGTTGGCTTCGGCTATGGCGCGCCCGCGGATGCGGAGCCGGGAACCGTGCCCGCCCGCCGTCATGCCGGCCATGACGATGAAGTGCAGGGCAACGGCAACGGCAACGGCAACGCGCGCGTGCTGCGCAACGTGAGCTTCCACGTCCCGCAGGGCTCGACGACCGCGCTCGTCGGCCCGTCGGGCGCGGGCAAGACGACCGTCGCGCGGCTGATTCCGCGCTTCTGGGATGTCGACGCGGGGCGCGTGCTCGTCGGCGGCGTCGACGTGCGCGACATGACGGCCGACGTGCTGATGTCGCAGCTCGCGTTCGTGTTCCAGGACACGTTCCTGTTCGCCGACACGATCGCGAACAACATCCGCCTCGGCTCGCCGAACCGCACGATGGACGACGTGATCGCGGCAGCGAAGGCCGCGCAGGCGCACGACTTCATCATGTGCTTGCCGAACGGGTACGACACGCTCGCGGGCGAGCGCGGCGCATTCCTGTCGGGCGGGCAGCGGCAGCGCATCACGATCGCGCGCGCGATCCTGCAGAACCGTCCGATCCTCGTGCTCGATGAGGCGACCGCGTTTTCCGATCCGGAGAACGAGGCCGAGCTGATGCGCGCGCTGTCCGCGCTGATGCGCGGCAAGACGGTGATCATGGTCGCGCATCGCCTGTCGACGATTCGTCATGCCGATCAGATTCTCGTGTTCGATCGGGGCGCGCTCGTCGAAGCGGGCCGCCACGACGCGCTGTTGTCGACGCGAGGCGTTTATGCGCGGCTGTGGGACAGCCATGAACGCGCGCAGCGCTGGGCGTTGCGCGGCGGCGCGCAAGAGAATCGGAGCGGCATCGAACTGGAGCGCACGCGATGAAACACGAATCGACCGAAACCCGGCGCCCCGCATCGTGGCGCCTGACGTATCGACGACTGACGAGCGTCGCGGGCCCGAACGCAGGCGCGCTGCGCGCGAGCATCGTCGGCCTGTGCATTGCCGCGGCTGCGCAGGGACTCGCGCTTGCCTGCCTGTTTCCGCTGATCGCCGCGATCGTCGACAAGCGGCCGGCCGCGTCGGCGCTCGGCTGGCTGATCGCGATGACGCTGATCGCGGCGTTCGCGACGTGCGCGCGCTGGCGCGCGCAAGGCTTCGAATACAACGGGCGAATGGCGCACACGACGCACGCGCTGCGCATGCGGCTCGGCGAGCAACTGCGCCACATGCCGCTCGACCTGCTGCAGGACAAGCGCTCGGGCGAGATGAACGCGCTGCTGCTCGGCAACGTCGACGAGAACCTCAACTACACGCTCGCGATCGTCAACATGATCGCGCTCGCGACCGTCACGCCTTGCGTCGTCGCGCTCGCCACGCTGTTCGTCGACTGGCGCGTGGGCCTGATCCTGCTGCTCGTGTTCCCCGCGATCGTGCCGCTTTACCGCTGGCGCCGGCCGGCGCTCGGGCGTGGGATGCGCGCGCTCGCGGACGCGCACAGTCGATTGAACGCCGACATCGTCGAATTCACGCAAGGGTTGCCGGTGCTGCGCGCGGCATGCAGCGACGCGGCGAAAGCGTCGACGCTCGCCCACGGCTGCGCGAAACTGCTCGATATGCAGACGGCCGCGCATCGCAAGAGCGCGAAGCCGAATCTCATCGTCGCGAGCGTCGTCGAGCTCGGCCTGCAACTCGTCGTCGCGGCGGCCGTCACGTGGGTGGTGATGGGCACGCTCGAACTGTCGGTCGTCGCGGCCGTGATGGTGATCGTCGTGCGTTTCTCCGAGCCGATGGCGACGTTGATCGGCTATACGGCGGTCGTCGAGATGATCGAGGCCGCGCTGGAACGCATCGAGGCGCTGCTCGCGATCGAGCCGCTGCCGTCGCGGCAGCCGCCGTGCGTGCCGACCCGCTTCGAGCTGCGTTTCGACGACGTGTCGTTTCGTTACGCGCGCGCGACGGGCGACGCGCTCGGCGGCTTCAGCGCAACGCTGCCGGCGAACGGGATGACGGCGCTCGTCGGTCCGTCGGGTTCAGGCAAGTCGACGATCGCGCGCTTGCTGCTGCGTCATGCCGATCCGCAGCGCGGCTCGGTCGAGATCGGCGGCGTCGACATCCGGCAGATTCCGGAAACGGCGCTGAATGCGCTGATTTCAGTCGTGTTTCAGGATGTCTATCTGTTCGACGACACGGTGCTCGCGAACATCCGCATGGCGCGGCCGGATGCGACCGACGAGGAAGTCGAGGCCGCGGCGCGCGCCGCGCAGTGCCACGAATTCATCGAACGCCTGCCGCAGCGCTGGCAGACGCGGCTCGGCGAGATCGGCGGCAGGCTGTCGGGCGGCGAACGCCAGCGCATCTCGATCGCGCGCGCATTGCTGAAGGACGCGCCGATCGTGATTCTCGACGAGCCGACCGCGGCGCTCGACGTCGAAAGCGAGCTGGCGGTGCAGCGTGCGATCGATGCGCTCGTGCGGGACAAGACCGTCGTCGTGATCGCGCACCGCCTGTCGACGGTCGTCGGCGCGGACCGGATTCTCGTGATCGACGGCGGGCGGCTCGTGCAGCAGGGGCGGCACGACGAGCTGATCGCGGTCGATGGACGCTATCGGGCCATGTGGGAGGCGCAGTATCGCGCGAAGGCGGCGTTCGACGGGTTCGGCGCCGGGCCGGGCGATTGTCGCGCACCATCGCCGGCGACGACGGATGGCGCGGTGGCGTCGAGCCGCTGACAAAGGCAAGGGCGATTGGAATGCATGCGGCTTCGTTCGTTCGGGCGAAATCGCGTGCGATCCGGTTGCTGCGATTCGGCGTGACGGCGCGCGCACACGCGTGCCCGTGCCCGTGCCCGTGCCCGTGCCCGCGCCCGTGCCCGGCCGCCAGTGGCCACGTCAATCCGCGGTGTCGCCGCCCTTCGGCACTTTCGCATGCGCCTTCCTGCCCGGCGCGGGCGACCATGCGGGACGCGTCTTGCGCTCCGAATCGACGACGACGAGATAGCGGCCCGCCCAGGGCGTGATTTGCCGATGCGCGCGCAGCACCCACGGCGCTTCGCCGTCGGCGGCGCGCGCTTCGTACTCGGCGTCGAGGATGCCGTGCTGATCGACGAAGACATTCAGCGACGCCGGAATCCGCACGCACCCCTTCGAGTGGCGAATGCCGAGCAGCGGTTCGAGAAATTCCGGGTCCGTCGCATGCATCTGGAAGCGCATCTGCGATACGCCGCCCTTGCCCCAGCCACGCTCCGCGTCCGCCCAGCCGAAATCGTAGATGCGCATGTCGTGCTGACCGTAGCCGCGAATGCCGTTGTCGTTCATCGTGCCTTCCGCGCGGAAATCCATGTTCGCGGGCGTGTGCTCGAACACGCCGAGCGGCGTCACGAAATGGTCGTACTGGCCGGGTAGCCCGGTCGCGACGGGCGACGCGCCGATCATCTGCCATGCGTTGTTCCGCGTCGTGCGGAAGTAGATGAACGCTGCCTGCACGTTCCGGGCGCGATCGACGAGCACGACGTATTCGCGCGCCAGCTCGCCCAGACCATTCGCGTCGAGCGTTTGCTGCAGACGCTCGCCATACGCGCGCTGCTCGGCGAGCGGCACTTTCAGGCGTCGCGTGACTTCCTGCGCGAACGCCGTGCGCAGCGCGAGCGCGCGGCGTGTCACGTCTGCCGACTCGGCGTCGGACAGCGGAGGTACGGACGGCACGGTGAACGTTCGGGGCTGCGTGCTCTGCGCGCCCGATCCTTGCTCGGGCGCGGATGCGGCGGGCGTTTGGGATGCGGCCGACGCGCTCGACGCGCTCGACGCAGCCGACGCAGCCGATGCGCCGGACGATTCGGGTGTCCTCGATGCGCTCGCACGAGCGTGAGGCGTCGATGAAGGAGAGGATAAAGACGAAGAAGACGCGGCGGATGCGTCATGGGCCGATTGCGCGGCCCCGGCGGGTTGCATGACGGACGCCGCGATGCCCGCGAGCGCGACGCATATGATCGCGCAAAGCGTACGAACACGTTCAAACGAGCGTTGCCGTGTGTCGCCAGGCTGATTCATCAAAGCAGTGCCCCGGGTCGTTCCAACCAATGAGACATCGGTTCGGCGCGAGTCGGTATCGTGGGTCGCAAGCGTCGAATTCTTTTATCTACTTGGTTCGCATTTTCGATGCCGAAGTTCCGGCGTTTTTCCGCTCGCCCAACGAATGCGCACGGCCCATGCAATGACGCTCAATATCGTTTCGGTGCTTATTTTACGTATGCCGGTGAGCGGTTTTTTGATCGAGATCTGAATTCGAGCATTCAATCTTCAGACATGAAGGGCGGCGGCATCTCGTTTTTAGGCGCGGCCTGGCCGCGCCGGCGCCGCTCGGCGCAGCGTCACATCTCCCGCACGAACCACGCCCGCTTCGCCGACGCAAGCATGCCGCGATAGACTATCCACGATACGGCGAACGTCGCCGGCGCGGACAGCGACTGCACGAAGCCCGACGACGCCGTCGTCAGCATCATCCCGACGAATACGCCGGCGAACCACGCGCTCATCCCGCCCGGATTGAACGCGGGCACATGCGTGTCGCGGCATTCGATGTCGCCGCCGAGCAGTTCTTCGTAGCGCGTCGACAGGATGTGCGCAAGCGCGACGCCGACCCACGCGACGATGAACACGCCCTGCCACGCGAGCGCCTGCAGCAGCTTCGAGAAGACGTCGGCCATCATCAGCGCGTAGACGACCGCGCCGACGACGAGCGCCCACACGTATTTCGGCGCGCGCAGCCCGGCGACTTTCTGGAAGAACGCCTGCATGTTGACGGTCGCGAGATAGTAGTTCGCGGTATTGATTCGCGATTGCGTGACCCAGACGAACAGCAGCCCCCAGACACCCATCAGCTTGAGCAGCGCGGTGACGACCGATACTTCGGATAGCGTACCGAGCCCCGGAATCGTGCTGACGAGATAGATGCCGGCCGCGCCGTTGACGACGAACGTGACGAGATAGAACGGCATCCCGAAGTTCCAGCGGCCGTGATAGGTCGCGTCCTCCCGGCGGCCGAAGCGCGCGTAGTCGAACGTGAACATCATCAGCACCCACACGCCCATGTAGTAGACGAAGCAGTTCCACCAGCCGTTGGCGGGCACGCTGCCCTTGGGGCCGAAATCGAGCCATGCGGCGTTGTAGCCGTAGCGATGCGTCGCGAGCACGACGGCTGCGAGCAGTCCGAACAGATAGAACGGCAGCAGCACGCCGTTGAACTTGTCGAGCCAGTGCTGCACGCTGCCGAAGATCAGCGGCACGCTGTAGCAGACGACGATCAGCGCGGCCCATTTGTAGTCGAGCGCCGGCATCAGGCTGTGCGCGGCGACCGCGATCACCGAGCCTTCGAACACCGCGTAGTAGATCGCGGTCGCGAAGAAGATCAGCGTCGCGAGCGCGGCGCCCGCGCTGCCGAACAGCACGCGCGAGAACAACGCGACGGACAGGCCGGTGCGAATCGCATAGCGGCTCATCACCGCATTGATCAATCCGTACGAGACGACCGACAGCACCATCCCGATCAGCGCGTTGCGCGCGCCGTAGTCGAGCGCGAGCGTCGCGCCGACGACGATGTAGAACACCGCGCTGCATACCGCCCACCACGCCATCGTCAGCGCAAACGCCGGCATTCGGACGCCGTCCGGTATCGCGACCGTCGAAAGATCCAGCTCGCCTTCGGCGGCTGCCTGAGTGGTATTGGCCATGATCCTGCTCCGTTGGCACTTGCATTCGGGAAATGCGCCGCGCGATTCGTTATCGATATCGGCGGGAAGCGCGGGGCGGCGTCAGCCGTCCCGAGCGGCGACCATCAGCCGCCGTGCGGCCACAACGCGTCGCGCAGACGCGCGAGCCGGCGCTGCGCGTCTCGCCGGGCGGCGAGCGCATCGGCCATCGTCACCGCGACGAAGCGCGCCTGATGGTTCGGCTGCATCTGGCCGATCAGATCCATGTCGGCGCTGATGACCGTGCCGATCGTCGCGTAGCCGCCGCCCGACACCGCGTCGCGATGCAGGATGATCGGCTCGATGCCGGCCGGCACCTGAATCGAGCCGATCGGATAGCACGCGTCGACGATGTTCGACGGATCGGCGCCCGCGCCGAACGGCTGCTCGCGCTCGCGAAAGCGCAGCGCGCGGCCTTGCCGGTAGCGATAGCCGATGCGGTCCGCCTCCGGCGCGACGACCCACGTGTCCTCGAAGAACGTGCGCGCCGATTCGTCGGTCAGCCGGTGGTGGTAGAGGCCCGGCAGCACGCGCAATTCGACTTCGCGCGCGAGCCGCGTGCGCAGCGTGCCGGGCAATGCTGCGCCTTCGCGGCCGGCGCGCTTCGCGGCACCGATCGGCAGCGTGTCGCCTTTCTGCAGACGCCGCCCTTCGTGTCCGCCGATCGCGCCGAGCGTGTACGTCGAGCGGCTGCCGAGCACGACCGGCACGTCGATGCCGCCCGCGACCGCGAGATACGCGCGCGCGCCCTGCTTCACGTAGTCGAACGTCAGCGTACTGCCCGCGCGGATGCGCAGCGCGACGTTGCACGGCTGCGCGGCGCCGTCGATCCGTGGCGCCATCTCCGCGCCCGTCAGCGCGATCAGCGCGTCGCGATGAAACAGCAACTGCGGGCCGAGCAGCGTGCATTCGAGCACCGCGGCGTCTTCGTCGTTGCCGACGAGCAGGTTCGCCGCGCGCAGCGAGAATTGATCGAGCGCGCCGGACGGCGGAATGCCGACGTGGTAGTAGCCCTGTCGGCCGGCATCCTGCACCGACGTCGCGAGGCCCGGCTTCACGACTTCGATCACGTTGAGCGAATCAGTGGGCATCCAGCACCTCGACGAGAGAACGGTTGTACGCGTGCGGATCGCGCAGGAACGCATCGAGCGCGAACTTCACCGGCTTCACGCGCAACGTGAACGTGCCCGCTTCGACCTCGGCGATCGCCGCGTCGTATGCGGCGCGATCGATCGGCTTGAACTTCACGATGTCGCCGGGGCGGAAGAACACCATGAAGTCGCGCAGGTAATCGAGCCGCTGCGCCGGATCGAAGATCGGCGCGGGCGTCACGCCGAACATCTGGTAGCCGCCCGCGCCGCGCACCGAGTAGATGCAGCCGAAGCAGCCGCCGTGGCCGACGGTGAGTTTCGGCGTATCGGTGCGCGGCCGCAGATATTTCGGCACCTGAAGCTGCCGTCCGCGTTCGACCATCTGGTACATGAACGGCAGGCCCGCGACGAAGCCGACCATCGACACGAACCACGGCGAGCCGGAATGCGCGGCGATGAATGCGTCGACGTCCCGCTTGCCGTTGATTCGCGCCGCGTATTCGAGGTCGGTCGAGTCCGGCTCCTGATGCCGTTCGCGAAAGCGCATCAGCGTCTCATGCGTCCACGGATCGTTGTAGAGCACGGGCACTTCGACGATCCGCGTATCGAGGTTCAATTCCGCAACGCCGATGTCGGCTTCGATGTCTTTCAACAGCGCGAGCAGCGCGTCCGGCGCGATCACGTCGGGATCGTAACGAACCTGGTAGGACGCATTCGCCGGGCAGATCTCGCTCACGCCCGGCACCTTGCGGCGCTGCAGCTCGCGCGTGATCGCGGTGCCCTTGAAGAACGCGTCGAGCGACATCGATTCGCTGATCTCGACGAAGATGAATTCGTCGCCGCCGAATGTGTATCGGATCGTCATGCTGCCTCTCCCAGCCTCGGCGATGCGCCCGCATCGGCGTTAAGCCGCGCGCGCCATGCGCTCATCCAGGCTTCCAGATAGTTCGTGTGATAGCGGCCCGCGCGGACGTCGTCGTCTTCGAGCAGCGCGCGGTGCAGCGGCGCGGTCGTCTTCACGCCGCCGATGCGCAGCTCGCGCAGCGCGCGCGCGAGCCGCGCCAGCGCGGCCGCACGGCTCTCGTCGTGCACGATCAGCTTCGCGAGCAGCGAATCGTAGAACGGCGGCACCGTGTAGCCCGGATAGAGCAGCGTATCGATCCGCACGCCAGGGCCGGCCGGCCACACGAGCTCGTCGATGCGGCCGGGATTCGGCCGGAAATCGTGCACCGGGTCTTCCGCGTTGATCCGGCATTCGAGCGCGGCGCCGCGCAGCACGATGTCGTCCTGCGCGAAGCGCAGCGGCTCGCCGTCCGCGATGCGCAGCATCTCGCGCACGAGATCGACGCCCGTGATCGCCTCCGTCACCGGATGCTCGACCTGGATCCGCGTGTTCATCTCGATGAAGTAGAACTCGCCGCGCGCTTCGTCGAACAGATATTCGAGCGTGCCCGCGCTGCGATAGCCGACCTGCCGCGCGAGACGCGTCGCCGATGCGCACAGCGCGGCGCGCCGCGCGGGCGTCAGCGAAGGCGACGGCGCTTCTTCGAGGATCTTCTGACGCCGCCGCTGCAACGAGCATTCGCGTTCGAACAGATGAATCGCGTTCGTCCCGTCGCCGAGCACCTGCACTTCGATGTGACGTGCGCGCGCGATGAAACGTTCGAGATAGACGCCGCCGTCGCCGAACGCGGCCTGCGCTTCGCGCTGCGCGAGCGGCAGCTCGGCGTCGAGCTGCGCGGCGTCGTGCGCGACGCGGATGCCGCGCCCGCCGCCGCCCGCGGCCGCCTTGATCATCACCGGGTAGCCGATGCGCGCGGCCACCGCGCGCGCTTCGTCGAGCGACGTCACGACGCCGTCGCTGCCCGGCACCGTCGGCACGTTCGCGCGCCGCGCGGTCTCGCGTGCGCGGGCCTTGTCGCCCATCGTCGCGATCACGTGCGCCGACGGACCGACGAAGATCAAACCGGCCGCCTCGACCTGCGCGGCGAAGCCCGCGTTCTCCGACAAAAAGCCGTAGCCAGGATGAATCGCGTCGGCGTGGCATTGCCGCGCGGCGGCGAGAATCGCGTCCGGGTTCAGATAGCTCTTCGCCGCATGCGACGGGCCGATGTGCACCGCTTCGTCGGCCATCCGTGCGGCGAGGCTGTCGCGATCCGCGTCGCTGACCGCCGCGACCGCGCGCATGCCGAGTTCCCGCGCGGCGCGGATCACGCGCACCGCGATCTCGCCGCGATTCGCGACGAGCACCGTCCTGATCCGCGACGGTCGGTAGAACGAATCGTGCGTCGAATTCATGTCGTTCATCGCGTTCACGCCTCGATTCGCATCAGCACTTGCCCGGCGTCGACGGGCTCGCCGTCGTCGACGAGTACCGCCACGACGCGGCCCGCAGCCGCGGTTTCGATCTCGGTGAACTGCTTCATCACTTCGACGAGCCCGACGACCGCGCCGAGCCCGACCGTCGCGCCGACTTCGGCGTAATGCTCTGCGTCGGGCGACGGACGCCGATAGAACGTCCCGGGCAGCGGACTGACGATATCGTGTAATGCCATCTCGGTATGCTCCTCAAGCCTGATCGATGCGGATTGCGGCCGCGGCGGGCGCGGCGATGCGGATGTCGTGCGCGACGAGCGCGTCGCGGGTCGCCCGGACGAGCTGCAGCGCGCCCGGCGTATCGCTGTGAATGCAGATCGAATCGAAATCGATGTCGATGTCTTCGCCGTCGACGGTCGCGACGCGGCCGTCGACGCACGCGCGCAGCACTTTGTCCGCGACCTGTCGCGGATCGAGCTTGCCGACGCGGCGCGTGAATACGATCGAGCCGCTGCGGTCGTAGTCGCGGTCCGCGTAGAACTCGCGAACGACCGGCTGTCCGAGCTCGCGCGCGATCCGGTGCGTGACCGACGCTTCCATGCAGAAAAGCAGCAGCGTCGGATCGAGCTGCTGCAGCGTCTCGACGAGGAGCCGCGACAGCGCCTCGTCGCGCGCGGCGCGCATGTAGAGCGCGCCATGCAGCTTCACGTGCTGAACGCTCACGCCGTGAAAGCGTGCGAATTCGCGCAGCGCGCCGAGCTGATACAGGATGTCGTTGACGAGCGCTTGCGGCGCTTCGTTGACGTCGCGGCGGCCGAAGCCCACGAGATCGCGAAAGCCGGGATGCGCGCCGATGCCGACGCCCGCGTTCTTCGCGAACTGCACGGTGCGCGCCATGATGTTCGGATCGCCCGCATGAAAGCCCGTCGCGATGTTCGCCGAGCTGATGAGCGGCATGATCTCGTCGTCGACCCCGTCGCTGATCTTCCACGGACCGAAGCCTTCGCCCATGTCGGAGTTCAGGTCGACGCTGTGCTTTCGCATGCTGAATGCCTCCTTCGTCGTCGGCCCGCGCACCGGAAAGGGCGCCTCGACCGCGTTCGAAGCTAGGTTAGTCGGGCCGCGGCCGCCAAAATAGTTCTATTTTTATATGTCTCGATATCGATTTTTTCGATATCGGCCGATGTGCATGGATTCGTCAGATCGTTGTCGGCCGCGTGCCGGCGGCATTTTTGGCGGATGCGCACGCGATGAAGATCGACTGATAAGATACCGCCGGCTGCGTTATCGATTTTTCAGGTGGTCGCCATGGCGTTAACCCTCAGGCAACTGAAGTATTTCGTTGCGACCGCGGAGCTCGGGCAGATCTCACAGGCGGCGATCCAGTTGACCATCTCGCAATCGGCCGTCACGAGCGCGATCCGCGAACTCGAAGACAGCCTCGGCACGCAGCTCTTCATGCGCACGGCGACGGGTGT
Source organism: Burkholderia sp. ABCPW 14 (assembly GCF_001523835.1). Lineage (NCBI taxonomy): Bacteria > Pseudomonadati > Pseudomonadota > Betaproteobacteria > Burkholderiales > Burkholderiaceae > Burkholderia > Burkholderia sp. ABCPW 14. Next base: position 103,403 of record NZ_LOVS01000147.1, read on the forward strand.
CACGCTGACCCACACGGGCCGGCGCTTCCTGAATCAGGCGTACACGATCCTGTCGTCGGTCGACGAGGCGATGCGCATCCCGAACCTCGAAAGCACGCTGACAGGCACGCTCGCGATCGCCGCGAGCTACACGGTGCTCGGCTATTTCCTGCCGCATCATCTGATGCGGCTGAACACGCAGTATCCGCGGCTGACGATCCAGCTTCACGAGCTGAATCGCGAATCGATCGAAGAAGGCTTGATCGCGGGGCGCTACGACATGGCGGTGCTGCTGACGTCGAACGTGTCGAATCCCGAGCTCGTGCTCGAGCCCGTCATTCATTCGGCGCGCCGGCTGTGGGTCGGCGCGCATCATCCGTTGCTCAAGCGCGAGAGCGTGACGTTCGCCGACGTCGCGCCGGAACCGTTCGTGATGCTGACGGTCGACGAAGCCGCGTACACCGCGTTGCGCTACTGGAACGAGACGCCGTACCGGCCGAACGTGATCCTGCGAACGTCGTCGGTCGAGGCGGTGCGCAGCATGGTCGCGAACGGCAGCGGCGTCGCGATTCTGTCGGACATGGTCTATCGGCCGTGGTCGCTCGAAGGGCGGCGGATCGAGACGGTGCTGTTGCGCGATCCGGTGCCGCCGATGAGCGTCGGGCTTGCGTGGCGCAGGAATACCGAGTTCAGCCCGGCGATGCATGCGGTGCGCGAGTATTTCCGGCACACGTTCATGGAGCCGCGCGCGGGCGGCGGCGCTTGACGCGCACGGACGGCGATCGCGAGTGCGCGCCTGACCGAAATTCGCTGCGCCGGAAAGGCGTGCTTCGATTCTCGCTCCGATTCGTCCGTTCCGGCGTATCGCTGCTCTCGATCGCTCATTCGTCGCGTCGTTCGGCGGGCGGCGGGCGGCGGCGACAGCGTGCGTCGCGCCGTCGATCGGCGTCGAACCGGCGCGCGTGGCGGCAGATCAGACATCGATCGAGCGAGCGGCCGCGCGCGATGCCCGCCGGCGCCGCATCGCGCGCGGCCGCGCGTCAGCCCTGCGACTCGGCCGCGCGCGCGTCCTGATCGCGCCATTGCCGGCGCTGCTCGACGAGCCTGCCGATCGTTGCGCGTGCAACCTTCCACCAGGCGAACGGACGCGGATCGGCGAGCATGCTGAGCGCGCGTGCGTAGTCGAGCGTGAGTCCGGGCGTCCAGGCCATCGTCACCGCACGCTTGCGGATCTGCGCGGCGACCCACAGCTCCGGCGTGACGATCACGCGCAGAAAGCTGCGCCAGCCCGCGGCGCCGCCGCGCAGGCGGCCGATCGCGCCGTCGAGCGCCGCCTCGAGCGCGTGCGTGACCGTGCTCGAGCAATTGCGGTGCGTGAGGTTGTAGGTCGTGTCGAGACGATAGCGATGCCAGAACGCGTCGAGTTTCGCCGGATCGTAATTCCTGATGCGCACGCGCACGGTCGACGGACACCATGCTTGCGATTCGGTCGCGTAGTCCGGCTGAAACGTGCCGGGCACGTCGTTGTCACGCGTCGCGCGCAGGATGCGGCCGAACTCGTCCGGCGAGCGGTCGATCTCGACGGCGGGATACAGGCTGATGTAGATGCCTTCCGGCGATTCGAGCGCCGCATGGCCGGTGGAAATCACGCCGTTGACGTCGATGGCCGCGATGTAGCGATCGATGATCGGCTGCCGCTGCGCGGGCGCCTTGGACGTGCCGGTCGGCGTCCAGACGTGCACGGTCAGCGCGCGCTCGTCATCGGTCGGCGGACCGTCCCACTCGGTTTGCCGGAATACCGGGCCGTTCACCGGCGTTTCGCTGTCCGGCAGCAACGCGGGATGGCGCGCGCTGCGCAGCGCCGGGTTGCTGGCCATGCGCCGCACGCGCGCCGCGAGCAGGATCAGGTTCAGGCCGCCGAAGATCAGGAACAGGCCGAGGCAATACGGCAGCGTGCCGACGTAGTGGGTCGGATACGGCTGATAGAAGAACGCGGCGATCAGGATCTCGACGATGCCCCACGCGAACGCGACGCGCCAGCGGCGGTAGCGGACGAGCCATGCGGATATGCATTGCAAGAGGCCGTCGACGAGAAACAGCGTGCCGAAGATCATCGACAGCAGGAAGTTGCCGTGATGATGGCCGGCGAAGATCAGCGCGGCCGCGCCGACGACCGCGAAGCCCTTCACGTATCGCAGTGCGCGCTGCCCGCCGACGCCTGTCCACGCGAGCGCGAGCGTCGCGAGGCCTTCGATGAGGAACAGCCATGCGAAGAAGTTAATCGGGAAGTACGCGGCGTTGTCGAGCGCATCGATGAAGACGACGAGGCCGGCGACGAGCCAGATCGCGCCGATGACGACGATCGCGCGCGCACGCTCGCGCAGATATTCGACGCCCAGCAGCAGCATGACGAGTCGGATCATTCGAGTCTCTCCGTTTCGCTCAATGCACGTCGGCGCTTCGATGCCGCGCGGGCCGCGCGGCGCGGCCGGTGCGATGCGCGCGCGGCGAGCCGGGAAGCGCGAAGCGCCGACAGCGATCGGAAAGCGGCCGGCGGCGTGACGGTTCGGGCGTGGTTGTGGTCATGGTCTTATCGTCCGGATGTTTGCATGTGGGAAGCGACTGCGGTCGGCGCGCGACGCGACGGCTTGCGAATACGATCTGCGGCAGCGCTGGCGCTGAATGATTCGGTATCCGGCACAATCGACGCGACGGATATGTCCGCCAAATATGCGTCGGCGCGCGACTATCGATGAGGCGAAGTAAGTATAGGATGCTTTCGTTTGCATTCCACGTGCTGCGCGTTTCGGCATCCCGAAGCGCGTGCCTCATTCGCGTTCGGTGCGTTGAAACATGCGTCGAAGCGTAGAGCGAGAGCATGTGACCGCCTGGCGGTGTCGTCTCTGTCGGGGCGCGTTCCGATTCGACGATCACGCCGCGTCATGCGCGGCGGAAGTCGCACAAGCGCGAGCGCATGCGACGCACTGCCCGCCGATACGCGGACTACACTGAACAAGCAGTCCAAACGAACCCGACGAACATGCTCTGCCGACGTCTCGAAATGGCCATGACAGCCGCGCAGACCGGCGCGCGTCCGATTGCGATGGTCGCCGTCGAACAGCGGCTTCCGGCGGACCGGCGCATCATCGACGACGACCTGGCCGGCGCGATCGCGCCGTTCCGCACGCGGGCGCTCGTGTCGCTGCTCGGGCCGCGCGCGGCGGCCTGGATGGCGGCGACGGCGGAACGAAAATTTCCCGGCGTGTGGGGCGGCATCCTGTGCCGCAAGCGCTACATCGACGAGAAACTGCTCGAATCGGCCGGCGAGATCGACGCCTTCGTCAATCTCGGCGCGGGCTTCGGCACGCGCGCGTATCGGCTTGCGCCGCTCGCAAGCCTGCCGGTGTGGGAGGTCGACCAGATGCGGAACGTCGAGGCCAAGCGGCGCCGGCTTCGCCGGTTGTTCGGTGCGGTTCCCGAGCACGTGACGCTCGTGCCGGTCGATTTCGAGCGCCAGACGCTCGCTGCGGAGCTGACCCGGCACGGCTATTCGAGCGGCCGACGGCGTTTCTTCGTCTGGGAAGGCGTCACGCAGTATCTGACCGAGGCGGGCGTGCGGAAGACGCTGGATTTTCTGGCGACCGCCGCGCGCGGCAGCCGGCTTGTGTTGACCTATGTGCGCAAGGATTTCATCGACGGCCGGAATTTCTATGGCGTCGAGAATCTCCATCGGCGCTATGCGAACAGAGGCAAGCTTTGGCATTTCGGCCTCGAACCGCGCGATTTGCCGGGCTTCCTCGCGCCCTATCGTTGGCGTGTCGTCGAGCATCCCGAACCGGCTGCGCTCGCGCGGCGCTACATCGCGCCGACCGGCCGTGCGCTGACGTGCATGCCGCTCGAACGGATGGTTGATGTGGAGAAGATATAGGTGCGATAAAGCAGCCGATCGGAAACGATCGGCCGGCACGTCGACGAATTCTCGTCGCGCCTGAGCGCGGAGTGTCTCTCCCCGACGCTGCGTCGACATCGCGCCGTCACGACGGCCCGTAGCCCGGCTTCTCTTCGGCGGCGTTTGCGCCGCTGGTCGATGCGCCGCGCTGCGACGCACAGCGCGAACGCGGACGAATGACGGCCGGTCGTGTCCGAAGCCGGCGCGCGCACCGTTTTTCCGGCGACTCGGCATAATGAAGCGTCGCTTTCGACGTCGAGCCGAACCGGAGCCTCGGCGGCCAGCGCGCGTGTGCGCGGGCTGGCTGCGCCCGATCGCTCCAGTCGTTTTCTTCCATTTATCCGGAGCGCCCCTTGTATCCACCGATCGAACCCTATGCACAAGGCTTCCTCGACACCGGCGACGGCCATCGCGTGTACTGGGAGCTTTGCGGCAATCCCGACGGCAAGCCGGCCGTCTTCCTGCACGGCGGCCCGGGCGGCGGCTGCAACGCCGATCACCGCCGTCTTTTCGATCCCGCGCGCTACAACGTGCTGCTGTTCGACCAGCGCGGCTGCGGCCGCTCGACGCCGCACGCGAGTCTCGACAACAACACGACATGGCATCTCGTCGACGACATCGAGCGGCTGCGCGAGAGGTTCGGCGTCGAGCGCTGGCTCGTGTTCGGCGGTTCGTGGGGCAGCACGCTCGCGCTCGCCTATGCGCAGACGCATCCGGCGCGCGTCAGCGAGCTCGTCGTGCGCGGCATTTTCACGGTGCGCCGGTCGGAGCTGCTCTGGTATTACCAGGAAGGCGCGTCGTGGTTGTTCCCGGACCTCTGGGAAGCATTCGTCGCCCCCATTCCGCTTGCCGAGCGCTCGGACATGATGGCCGCCTATCGCCGCCGCCTCACGGGCGACGACGAAGCGGCGAAGCTCGAAGCCGCGCGCGCGTGGAGCGTCTGGGAAGGCCGGACGATCACGCTGCTGCCGAATCCCGCGCACGAAGCGCATTTCGGCGACGCGCATTACGCGCTCGCGTTCGCCCGCATCGAAAATCATTATTTCGTTCATCAAGGTTTCATCGAAGAAGGGCAGTTGCTGCGCGACGCGCATCGTCTCGCGGACATCCCGGGCGTGATCGTGCAAGGACGCTACGACGTCGCCACGCCTGCCCGCACCGCGTGGGAGCTGGCGAAGGCGTGGCCGAGGGCGTCGTTCGAGATCGTGCCCGATGCGGGCCACGCGTACGACGAGCCGGGCATCCTGCGTGCACTGATCGCGGCCACCGATCGCTTTGCGCGGGCGCGCTGATTCGCGGTCCGGCGCAGGCGCGCGATTGACGTCGCCGCCGAATCGCAAAGCGGCGCGTTCGATGCGCGCCGCTTCGAAGCTTCCTTCGAAATCTCCTTCAATGTAAGCCGTAGTACAGAGACGCGCCCGGTCCGGTGACAATACTCGAAGTGAGTTCAACGAAGTGCGGCAATTCGCCGGAGCGGTCGGCGAAGAGGGGGGAATCGTGGGCGAAGGGTTCGTGCAGGACCGCATCAATCAGGCTGTCTGGCGCAGCCGCAGTGCGCTTCGCGGGTACGGGAGCGCAATCGGCTGGACCGATCCGGGCGAGGCGGCGGCGCTCGCGTGGATCGCCGAGCGCGTGCGCGACGAGCCGGTTCTCGACGTCGGCGTCGGCGGCGGACGCACCGTGCCGATGCTGAAGGCGATCAGCGCCGATTACACGGCCGTCGATTACACGCCCGAGCTCGTCGAGATCTGCCGGCGCAATCACCCGGGCACGCGCGTCCATCGAATGGACGCGCGCGACATGCGGGCGTTCGCGAACGAGCGCTTCTCGCTCATCGTGTTCAGCTACAACGGCATCGACGCCGTCGATCACGACGGCCGGATGTCGATCCTGAAGGAATTCGCGCGCGTGCTGAGGCCAGGCGGCTTCGCGCTGTTCTCGACGCACAATCTCGCGGGGCCGAGCTATCGCGAAGGGCCGTCACGGCTCATTCGCCTGCCGCGGCGCTCGGCGAATCCGCTTTCGATCGCGCTCGACGCGGCGCGCATCGCGTATTCGCTGCCGATCGGCGTGTTCAACTATTTCCGCAATTCGCGTTTCAATCGAGCGTTCGACGGTTATGCAATGCGGGTGTGCGCCGCGCACAAGTTCGGGATACTCATCATGTATACCGATTTCGCGACGCAGCAGCGGCAGCTCGCCGACGTCGGCCTGCGGCTGCGCGCGGCGTTCGGCGGCTCGACCGGCAAGCCTTTGCGGCGCGATCAGGATCTCGGCGACGAAGCGTGGTTTCACTTCATCGCGAGCAAGCCGTGCATGTAGCGTCGGAGCGATGCGTAGGGGCGGCGCGCCGGCGAACGTCACATCGGATTCGAAGCATCGGCGTGCGTTGCATGCGCGAATCCAGACGCAGCGACAAAGCGTGCATGTGCGTTCGCATTGGAGTCGAGCCGCGGCGGTCGACGCGCGCATCGTTAGACGGCCGATGGAGCGGCGGCCAATGACGCTTTACCGAAATACTGCCCGCTGACGGAGCGGCAACGCGCGCGCGCTTCGTCGCACACGATCCGTGTCAGATCGCGTCCAACCGGCGTTTCGCCGCGCCGATCGCTTCACCTTCAAGCGAATGCCTCCGCCGGCCGCAAATCGCGCTCGGCGGGCTGCCGCGTATCGCGCGCGCTGCGCACAGCGTCGCGCTCGGCGGCGCGGTCGCCATGCAGCTTGAACACCGCCACCGCGCCGTGCAGCGCGCGCGCCTGTTCGGCGAGCGCATGCGCGGCCGCGGACGCCTCTTCGACGAGCGCCGCGTTCTGCTGCGTCACGTTGTCCATTTGCGCGACCGCGTGGTTGACCTGCTCGATGCCGACGCTCTGCTCGTTCGACGCCGACGCGATCTCGCTGACGATGTCCGTCACCTGCCGCACCGAACCGACGATCTCGCCGATGATCCGCCCCGCGTCGCCGACGAGCGCGGAGCCCGCGCCGACGCGCTCCGTCGATTGCTCGATCAGCGTCTTGATTTCGCGCGCGGCCGTCGCGCTGCGCTGCGCGAGCGTGCGCACTTCGCCCGCGACGACCGCGAAGCCACGCCCCTGCTCGCCCGCGCGCGCCGCCTCGACGGCCGCATTCAGCGCGAGGATGTTGGTCTGGAACGCGATGCCGTCGATCACCGCGATGATTTCGGCGACCTTGCTCGAGCTGTCCGCGATCCCGTGCATCGTGTCGACGACTTGCCGCATCACGTCGCCGCCGCATGTCGCGGTCGTCGACGCCGCGCCTGCTACCGCGCACGCATGCTGCGCACGCTCGGCATTGCGGCGCACGGTCGACGTGAGCTCGTCCATGCTCGCGGCCGTTTCTTCGAGCGATGCCGCCTGCTCCTCGGTGCGCGACGACAGATCGAGATTGCCCGACGCGATCTGCGCGCTCGCCGTCGCGACGCCGTCGGCGTTGTGCCGCACGTCGCGGACGACGTGCGACAGGCTCGCCTGCATGTCCTTCAGCCCGGCGAGCAGTTCGGCGATCTCGTCGTCGCCGCGCGCATCGATCGGCGTCGACAGATCGCCTGTCGCGATCCGGCGCACGCACGCGAGCGCGTGTGCAAGCGGACGCGCCACGGTGCCGCTGAACCACACGCCGCCGCCGAGTGCGAGCGCGAACACGACGAGCGTCGCGACGATGCCGACCGTCGTCGCGCGCACGGCGTCGCTTGCGGCATCGGCCGATACGCGCGCGCTGTCGGCGGCGATGCCCTGCGCGGCCTTTTCGAGCAGCGCGGCGGGCGCACGATCGACGCCCGCGACTGCCTGATCGCCGGCGGACGGATCGAAGCCCGATGCCTTGAACGCTTCGAAGCCCTTACGATAGCCTTGCCCCATTTCCGCGTGCGCCGACGCGAATTGCTCGATCAGCCGGCGGCTCTCGCTGTCGGGCAGCTTCGACTTCAGTTCGGCGGCGAGCGCATCGACAGTCTGTTCGCGCTGCCGGAACGCGCTCCAGTACTTGTCGAGTTTCGCGGGGTCCTTGCCGCGCAGCAGCGTGTCCTTCCACTCCTGAACTTGCAGCTTGAATGCAACGAGCGTCGCGGACACCATCCGCTCGTTCGCGACGTTCTGCTGGACCGTCGTGCCGTACGTGTCGAGCGAGCGATTGAGCGCGTGGATGCCGTAGAACGCGCCGGCGGACGTCAGGACGAGCGCTGCCGCGAAGGCAAGGGGGATTTTGCGGCGGAGCTTCATTTGACCTCGGGAATGGCTGGGGAATGCGGTGTCGCCTGCTGGCGATGGCTGGTTATCGGCGCGACCGCGTGTTCCTTAAATCAGATGAATAGCTGCGTATCGATGTAAATCGCGAATGCCGAAAAGGACTGGAACGTGCGTTCCGTCGCGCGATGCGCGCGCGCCGCCGCTCGCGTTTCGCACGTCGCGAACGACGAATGGCGAATCACGAGCGGCAATCAGAATGACTCAAAAGCCGGAGTGAAAGAACGCCGCCATGAAACCGCGAAACGCGAAACGCGAAACGCGAGCGTCACGCGCCGCCGCCGCCCTTCCCGCCGCCCCGAACGCCGCGCGCTTTCCCTTCGTCCGCGGCGAGCTTGCGCCACAGCGTCGTCTTGCTGATGCCGAGCATCGCGCACGCGCGATCGCGATCGCCGCCGCATGCGTCGAGCGCGGTGCGGATTTCGTCCGCCTCCGCGCGCCGGCGGCGCTGCACGAGCGTCGGACCTGGCGCGGCGCGATCACCGTCGCCAACATCGGCATCGTCGTCACCGCCGTTGCCGCCGTTGCCGCCCGTTGCGAACGCATCGGCCGCGAGCACCTCGGGCGCTATCGCACGCAACGTGTCGACGCTCACGGCCGCATCGGCGAGCTCCACCGCGATCCGCTCGATCACGTTCTGCAATTCGCGCACGTTGCCGGGCCACCGATAGCGCATCAGCGCCGCGTTCGCCGCTTCGAGCGCACGCGCCGCGTCGTGTGCGTCGCGCAATCGCTCGGCGAGCCGCGGTTCGCGTCGCGCGGCTTGCGCCAACAGCGTCGCGGCGAGCGCGGGAATGTCGGCCGCGCGCTTGCGCAGCGGCGGCAGCCCGATGTTCAGGATGTTCAGCCGGTAATACAGATCCGCGCGGAACGTGCCCGCTTCGACGGCCGCGAGGAGCGGCCGGTGCGTCGCCGCGACGACGCGGATGTCGATCGGAATCGGCTCGGTCGAGCCGACGCGCACGACTTCGCGTTCCTGCAGCACGCGCAGCAGCCGGCTTTGCAGCGACGGCGGCATTTCGCCGATCTCGTCGAGGAACAGCGTGCCGCGGTGCGCGGCTTCGAAGAGCCCCGCCTTGCCGCCGCGCCGCGCGCCGGTGAACGCGCCTTCCTCGTAGCCGAACAGCTCGCTTTCGAGCAGCGCTTCCGGAAACGCGCCGCAGTTCACCGCGACGAACGGATACTTGCGGCGCGCGGACAGCGCATGCAGGCTCTGCGCGATCATCTCCTTGCCGGTGCCGCTCTCGCCGAGGATCAGCACGGTCGCGTCCGATTTCGCGTAGCGCCGCGCGAGATCGCGCGCGTGCGCGATCGCGGGCGATGCGCCGACGACGTCGTCGAGCCGGTAGCGCGCGGTGAACTGCTGCGCGTGCTGATGCGAGCGCAGCGTGCGGTCGAGCCGCTCGACCGCGCGCGATTCCTGGAACGTCAGCACGCTGCCCGGTGCGCCGGCGCTCGCGGCGAGCGGGCCGCGATGGACGACGTAGCGCACGCCGCGCACGGTCGCGAGCGTGTCGCCGTCGGCCGCGCGCAACGTGCGCAGCTCGGGTGTCAGGTCGTGCAGCGCGCGGCCGACCGCGGCCGACGGCTCGACGCCGAGCGCGAGCGCGAGCCGCTCGTTGATCGCCTCGACGCGGCCCTCGCCGTCGAGCGCGACGACGCCGTCGCGCAGATGCTGCAACAGGTTGTCGAGGCGTTCGCGGCGCAGCGCCTCGCCGTGCGTCGCGTGCGCGACTTCGAGCGCGGTGTTGACGGCCGCGCGCACCGACGCGTGCGAGTAGAGGAACACGGCGCCCATCCCGACGTTCGCGGCGAGATCGGTGACGAGCCCCGGCCCGACTACGGTCTCGATGCCGCGATCGCGCATCTCGAGCACGCGCGTCTGCGCTTCCTGCGCGCTCTGGTACGACGCGAACGCGACGTCGAGCCCGAACGCGGCCGCGAAGCTGCGCACCTCGGGCGGCGTCTCGCCGTAGCTGACGAGCGCGATTCGCGTCGCGTCGCGCCGCGCGCGGGCGAGCGCATGCATCACGTCGAAGCCGGTCGGATTGACGAGCACGACAGGCACGCGCACGCGCGCCTTCAGATAGGTGCCGTTCGAGCCGGCGGCGACGATCGCGTCGGGGCGCTCGGCGCCCGCCGTCGCGAGCGCGGTGATCGCCTCCTCGTAGCCGCGCGCGACGATCCGCAGGTCGGCGCGCTCTTCGTATTCGTCGGCGATGTCGCGAAACAACGCGCGCAGCCGGCTGATGCCGACCGCCCAGACGCGCGGCCGCACGCCGGTTTCGGGTAGGGTGCTCATGCTGAATGAAAGGCTGAACGAGCGTGGCGCTCGAACGGATGGATGACGATCCGCATTATCGCGCCTGGATTTCAAATATGGAATTTCAATTTCGATATTGCAATCATCTGATGTGAGCGCCGAGCATGGAATGCGCGCAGAATCAGCAAGTTAGCGGCCGGCGAACGACTTGGCCCGGACCTTGCTACTTACGAGCATCTTTCAGGAGGAGTCGATGGGCAACCCACAACTGATCAGCGCCGGCGCGAAATTCCGCGCGGCGGTCGCGGCCGAGCAGCCGCTGCAGGTGGTCGGCGCGATCACCGCGTACGCCGCGAAGATGGCCGAGGCGGTCGGCTTCAAGGCGGTCTATCTGTCGGGCGGCGGCGTCGCCGCGAACTCGCTCGGCATTCCCGATCTCGGCATCAGCACGATGGACGACGTGCTCGTCGACGCGAACCGCATCACCAACGCGACGAACCTGCCGCTTCTCGTCGACATCGATACCGGCTGGGGCGGCGCGTTCAACATCGCGCGAACGATCCGCTCGTTCATCAAGGCGGGCGTCGGCGCCGTGCACCTCGAGGACCAGGTCGGCCAGAAGCGCTGCGGCCACCGTCCGGGCAAGGAATGCGTGCCGACGGGCGAGATGGTCGACCGGATCAAGGCGGCCGTCGACGCGCGCACCGACGAGACCTTCGTGATCATGGCGCGCACTGACGCTGCGGCGGCCGAGGGCATCGATTCGGCGATCGAGCGCGCGATCGCGTACGTCGAGGCGGGCGCGGACATGATCTTCCCCGAAGCGATGAAGACGCTCGACGACTACCGCCGCTTCAAGGAAGCGGTGAAGGTGCCGATCCTCGCGAACCTGACCGAGTTCGGCTCGACGCCGCTCTTCACGATCGACGAGCTGAAGGGCGCGAACGTCGACATCGCGCTGTATTGCTGCGGCGCGTATCGCGCGATGAACAAGGCCGCGCTGAACTTCTACGAGACGGTGCGCCGCGACGGCACGCAGAAGGCCGCCGTGCCGACGATGCAGACGCGTGCGCAGCTATACGAATATCTCGGCTATTACGCATACGAAGACAAGCTGGACCAGCTCTTCAGCCAAGGCCGCAACTGAAGCACGGATACAAGGATTCAAGGATTCAAGGATTCAAGGATTCAAGGATTCGAACCCCAGGAGAGTGTAAGGATGAGCGAGACAAAGGAAGCAGCAGCAACGAGCGCCGCGGGCGGTTTCAAGCCGAAGAAGTCGGTCGCGCTGTCGGGCGTCGCGGCGGGCAACACGGCGCTGTGCACGGTCGGCAAGACCGGTAACGATCTGCATTACCGCGGCTACGACATTCTCGATATCGCCGGCTCAAGCGAATTCGAGGAGATCGCGCATCTGCTCGTGCACGAGACGCTGCCGAACGTCACCGAGCTGGCCGCGTACAAGACGAAGCTGCGCGCGATGCGCGGACTGCCCGCGAACGTGAAGGCGGCGCTCGAATGGGTGCCGGCGTCCGCGCATCCGATGGACGTGATGCGCACGGGCGTGTCGTTGCTCGGCACCGTGCTGCCCGAGAAGGACGATCACAACCTGCCGGGCGCGCGCGACATCGCGGACCGGCTGATGGCGTCGCTCGGCTCGATGCTGCTGTACTGGTATCACTATTCGCACAACGGCAAGCGGATCGAGACCGAAACCGACGACGACTCGATCGGCGGCCATTTCCTGCATCTGCTGCACGGCAAGACGCCGTCGAAGTCGTGGGTCGACGCGATGCACACATCGCTGATCCTGTACGCGGAGCACGAGTTCAACGCATCGACGTTCGCGGGCCGCGTGATCGCCGGCACGGGCTCCGACATCTACTCGTCGATCACGGGCGCGATCGGCGCGCTGCGCGGGCCGAAGCACGGCGGCGCGAACGAAGTCGCGTACGAGATCCAGAACCGCTACCGCACGCCCGACGAAGCGGAAGCCGACATCCGCCGCCGCGTCGAGAACAAGGAAGTGGTGATCGGCTTCGGCCACCCGGTCTACACGATCTCCGATCCGCGCAACAAGGTGATCAAGGAAGTCGCGCGCAAGCTGTCGAAGGAAGCGGGCGACCTGAAGCTCTTCAACATCGCCGAGCGTCTCGAATCGGTGATGTGGGAGATCAAGAAGATGTTCCCGAACCTCGACTGGTTCAGCGCGGTGTCGTATCACATGATGGGCGTGCCGACCGCGATGTTCACGCCGCTCTTCGTGATCGCGCGCACGTCCGGCTGGAGCGCGCACATCATCGAGCAGCGGATCGACAACAAGATCATCCGCCCGAGCGCGAACTACACCGGCCCGGAAGACCTGAAGTTCGTGCCGATCGAGAAGCGCTGATCGGCGGCATGCGGCGGCCGGGCTCGACGCCCGGCCGTTTCGCGACGATCGTTACCCAGTCCGTCCCCACGCAATGAACACTGCCAACCGCAAACCCCTGCCCGGCACGTCGCTCGATTTCTTCGACGCGCGCGCCGCCGTCGACGCGATCAGCCCGGGCGCGTACGACACCCTGCCGTACACGTCGCGCGTGCTCGCCGAGAACCTCGTGCGCCGCTGCGACCCGGCGATCCTCGCCGATTCCCTGAAACAGCTCGTCGAGCGCAAGCGCGAACGCGATTTTCCGTGGTTCCCGGCGCGCGTCGTGTGCCACGACATCCTCGGCCAGACGGCGCTCGTCGATCTCGCGGGCCTGCGCGACGCGATCGCGGAGCGCGGCGGCGATCCGGCGAAGGTGAATCCGGTCGTGCCGGTGCAACTGATCGTCGATCACTCGCTCGCCGTCGAATGCGGCGGCTTCGATCCGGACGCGTTCAAGAAGAACCGCGCGATCGAGGATCGCCGCAACGAGGACCGCTTTCACTTCATCGAGTGGACGAAGAAGGCGTTCGAGAACGTCGACGTGATCCCGCCCGGCAACGGCATCATGCACCAGATCAATCTGGAGAAGATGTCGCCCGTGATCCACGCGCAGGACGGCGTCGCGTACCCGGACACCTGCGTCGGCACCGACAGCCACACGCCGCACGTCGACGCGCTCGGCGTGATCGCGATCGGCGTGGGCGGCCTGGAGGCGGAGAACGTGATGCTCGGCCGCGCGTCGTGGATGCGGCTGCCGGACATCGTCGGCGTCGAGCTGACCGGCAAGCGTCAGCCCGGCATCACCGCGACCGACGTCGTGCTCGCGCTCACGGAATGCCTGCGCAAGGAGAAGGTGGTCGGCGCGTATCTCGAATTCCGCGGTGCCGGCGCGAAGAGCCTCACGCTCGGCGATCGCGCGACGATCTCGAACATGGCGCCCGAATACGGCGCGACGGCCGCGATGTTCTTCATCGACGAGCAGACGATCGACTACCTGCGCCTGACCGGCCGCAGCGACGAGCAGGTGACGCTCGTCGAGACGTATGCGAAGGCGGCCGGCCTGTGGGCGGACAGCCTGACGCACGCGCAGTACGAGCGCACGCTGACGTTCGACCTGTCGTCCGTCGTGCGCAACATGGCCGGCCCGTCGAACCCGCACAAGCGGCTGCCGACCTCCGAGCTCGCCGCGCGCGGCATCGCCGGCCAGTGGGAAGAAACGCCCGGCCGGATGCCGGACGGCGCGGTGATCATCGCCGCGATCACGAGCTGCACGAACACGAGCAACCCGCGCAACGTGATCGCCGCAGCGCTGCTCGCGCGCAACGCGAACGCGCGCGGCCTCGTGCGCAAGCCGTGGGTGAAGAGCTCGCTCGCGCCCGGCTCGAAGGCGGTCGAGCTCTATCTGAAGGAAGCGAACCTGCTGCCCGATCTCGAGAAGCTCGGCTTCGGCATCGTCGCGTTCGCGTGCACGACCTGCAACGGCATGTCCGGCGCGCTCGATCCGGCGATCCAGCAGGAAATCGTCGATCGCGACCTGTACGCAACCGCCGTGCTGTCCGGCAACCGCAACTTCGACGGCCGCATCCACCCGTATGCGAAGCAGGCGTTCCTCGCGTCGCCGCCGCTCGTCGTCGCGTACGCGATCGCGGGCACGATCCGCTTCGACATCGAGAAAGACGCGCTCGGCCACGACCAGGACGGCCAGCCGGTCACGCTGAAGGACATCTGGCCGACCGACGAGGAAATCGATGCGATCGTCGCGTCGAGCGTGAAGCCCGCGCAGTTCCGCGCGGTCTACGAGCCGATGTTCGCGCGCGCGGCCGACGCCGGCGAGCGCGCCGCGCCGCTGTACGACTGGCGGCCGCAGAGCACGTACATCCGCCGTCCGCCGTACTGGGAAGGCGCGCTCGCGGGCGAGCGCACGCTGCAGGGCATGCGTCCGCTCGCCGTGCTCGGCGACAACATCACGACCGATCACCTGTCGCCGTCGAACGCGATCATGGCCGACAGCGCTGCGGGCGAATATCTCGCGAAGATGGGCCTGCCCGAAGAGGACTTCAATTCGTACGCGACGCACCGGGGCGACCACCTGACCGCGCAGCGCGCGACGTTCGCGAACCCGACGCTCGTCAACGAGATGGCGGTCGTCGACGGCGCCGTGAAGAAGGGCTCGCTCGCGCGCGTCGAGCCGGACGGCAAGGTGACGCGGATGTGGGAAGCGATCGAGACCTACATGAACCGCAAGCAGCCGCTGATCGTGATCGCGGGCGCGGACTACGGCCAGGGCTCGTCGCGCGACTGGGCGGCGAAGGGCGTGCGGCTCGCGGGCGTCGAGGCGATCGTCGCCGAAGGGTTCGAGCGGATTCACCGGACGAACCTGATCGGGATGGGCGTGCTGCCGCTCGAGTTCAAGCCGGGCACGAATCGCGCGACGCTCGGCATCGACGGCGCCGAGACGTTCGACGTGATCGGCGCGCGCACGCCGCGCGCGAATCTCACGCTCGTGATCCATCGGAAGAACGGCGAGCGCGTCGAGGTGCCGGTCACGTGCCGGCTCGATACGGCCGAGGAAGTGTCGATCTACGACGCGGGCGGCGTGCTGCAGCGCTTCGCGCAGGATTTCCTCGAATCGTCGCAGGCGGCATGACGGCGCGGTGACGCGTCTTTGTCGGGCGATGCGGCGACGCGTCGCTTCACGGGCCCGTTCGCCGCGCGGGTGAACGGACCCGAGTCACGCGCTTTGCATGGGACTTGAGTGCGAGCATAGAACTTGAGTGCGAAGCATGGGACCCGAGTGCGAAGCATGGGACTTGAGTGCGAAGCATGGGACTTGAGTGCGAAGCATGGGACTTGAGTGCGAAGCATGGGACCCGAGTGCGAAGCATGGGACCCGAGTAAGTGCTGAAGCACTAACTCAGGTCGACATATGTGCTGAAGCACTAACTCAGGTCGACATAAGTGCCGAAGCACTAACTCAGGGCGACATAAGCGCTAAAGCGCCAACTCCGGTCGACACAGGACAACATGAAGATGGCTCACATCCCTCAAATCAGAATTCCCGCGACCTACCTGCGCGGCGGCACCAGCAAGGGCGTGTTCTTCCGGCTGCAGGACCTGCCCGAGGCCGCGCAAGCGCCGGGCGCCGCGCGCGACGCGCTGCTCTCGCGCGTGATCGGCAGCCCCGATCCGTACGGCAAGCAGATCGACGGGATGGGCGGCGCGACGTCGAGCACCAGCAAGACGGTGATCGTCGCGAAGAGCGCGCGGCCCGGTCACGACGTCGATTACCTGTTCGGCCAGGTGTCGATCGACAAGCCGTTCGTCGACTGGAGCGGCAATTGCGGCAACCTGTCGGCGGCGGTCGGCCCGTTCGCGATCGCGGGCGGCCTGATCGATCCGGCGCGCGTGCCGGAAAACGGCGTCGCGACCGTGTGGATCTGGCAGGCGAACATCGGCAAGACGATCGTCGCGCACGTGCCGATCACGAACGGCGCGGTGCAGGAGACGGGCGACTTCGAGCTCGACGGCGTCACGTTCCCGGCGGCCGAAGTGCAGCTCGAATTCATGGACCCGGCCGCCGACGAGGACGGCGCGGGCGGCGCGATGTTCCCGACGGGGAACCTCGTCGACGATCTCGACGTGCCGGGCGTCGGCACGCTGAAGGCGACGATGATCAACGCGGGGATTCCGACGATCTTCGTCGAGGCCGATGCGATCGGCTACACCGGCACCGAGCTGCAGGACGCGATCAACGGCGACGCGAAGGCGCTCGCGATGTTCGAGACGATCCGCGCGCACGGCGCGCTGCGGATGGGGCTCATCCAGTCGCTCGACGAAATCGCGACGCGTCAGCACACGCCGAAGGTCGCGTTCGTCGCCAAGCCGGCCGATTATGTCGCGTCGAGCGGCAAGCGCGTCGCGGCCGCCGACGTCGACCTGCTCGTGCGCGCGCTGTCGATGGGCAAGCTGCATCACGCGATGATGGGCACGGCCGCCGTCGCGATCGGCACCGCGGCCGCGATTCCGGGCACGCTCGTGAATCTCGCGGCGGGCGGCGGCGCGCGCGACGCGGTGCGCTTCGGTCATCCGTCGGGCACGCTGCGCGTCGGCGCTCAGGCGAAGCAGGAAGGCGGCGAATGGGTCGTCACGAAGGCGATCATGAGCCGCAGCGCGCGCGTGCTGATGGAAGGCTGGGTGCGCGTGCCGGGCGACGCGTTCTGACGTTTCGGCGCTTTGGCAATGCGGTGATCGGGCGTTCCGGCATTTCGGCATTTCGACATTTCGGCATTTCGACTTGCCGGAGCGCCGGCGTTCGCGAGGTCGGGTGCTTGGGCGTACTGGCGTCCGGGCGCTCCGGTGGCTCGATATGTCGATGGTCCGGCATTCCGATCGCCCGGTACTTCGGTGGCCCTGCATCGGGCCCGCGTCTCGATGATCCCGCATGCGGGTAGCCCGACTTCCTGCTATTCGGATGCTCGCCGCAACGGTTCCGCGGCGCCGCCGCCGCCCGCCACATCGCGCGCGCGGCTCTCGCCGCCCGCATCGCCCGCGCCCGGCCGGCGCCGCCGCCATGTCCGGCCGTCGCGGGCCGGGCGTGGCGGCCGGGCATGGCGCGGCGGCACGCTACGCCTTTTCTTCGACGGCGCCCGTCTCGCGCCCGTCTCCGACCCGATTGATCGTGCCCTGCGCGACCGCGACGAGCCGTTCGTGATCGCCGTCGATCACGAATACGTGGCACTGGCAGGTCGCCTGATTCCGTCCCGCATAAACCAGCTTCGCGCGCGCGATCAGCGTGCCGACGACGGCCGGGCGCAGGTAATTGATCTTGTATTCGGCCGTGACGACGCGCGGCCCGAGCGCGAGCGCGCCGGCGAACGTCAGTGCGTTGTCGGCGAGATAGCTGATGACGCCGCCGTGGACGAAGCCGTACTGCTGCCTGAGCTCGTCGCGGATCGACAGGCGCAGCGACGCCTCGTCGCCTCCGATGTGCACGAGCTCGGTGCCGAGCAGCATGCTGAAGGGTTGCGCGCGCAGGGCGCCGCGCGCGTGATCCACGATGTCGGTCATCGACGTTCCCTCGCTATCGATTGAATTGATACGTTGAACAATGCGGCGCGATGCGCGCGCCGCCGATGCAATCCGGCTCTTTGCGCTCCACTCTAGGAAGGGGGCGCGCGATACGCAAGGAAATTCGTCGTGCCGGCGCACTAGCGGAGAGGTTTGTTCGCCGAATTGCGTCGAAGCTCGGTTTCGGCGGCGGCGCGGCCGCGCGTTCGGATTCGGCGGCGCCGGACGATGCCGCCGCGGTACGTCAGGCGCGGCGCGCGGGTGAATCGCCGAACGGCCGCCGATCTTGCGCCGATCGTGCGCCACCCGCGCGCCGACCGTGAGCCAATCGTGGCGGGGCATTCAGCGAACGACGCATCGTCGCCTGGCGATCGGCGAGTCGCGCGGCCGGCCGGCGGACCACTACCAGTTTTGGTAGATAGCGAAAGCGCACAGGCGACCTAACCTTAGTACGCAGACCATTCGACGCATAGTGGTAGATGCGTCCCGCCGAACCGGCGGACGCACGGAGACGACCGCGTTACCGCCATAGAACAACGACGCGCCGGTTCAGAAGGATAACTAATGGCAAATCACGGGCGGCAAGCGGCACGGTGCGTGACACCGTGCCGCCGCTTCGCGGGAAACGCGTCATCCATCGACGAAATTCCCGATCCTGCAGATCCACGACAGCCGGACGCACATCGCCGTTGCAGGAGAGATCAGGGGGCTGTCGGCCGTCGTCCTTTTTCAGGAGGAACAACATGAATCAAGCATCCGGTCATCCGATCACGCCCTACGGCGTCGCGATCCACCAGGCGATCGCCGGCGGCGATCTCGCGCAGATGAAGACGCTGCGTGCGCAGGCACAGGCGCTGCTGAGCCAGCAGGGCAACCTGTCCGCCGCGCTTGAGCTGCTCGAGGCCGAGATCGCCAGGCTCGAACAGAAGAAGTAGCCGCGAGTCCGCCGCCGCCGTTCGTCGCTTCGTCATGGCGGCGATTCAGCGTTTCGTCGTCGTTCAACCACTCGCATCAAGGAGACTCACATGTCCGAAGATCTACGCGTCGGTCTTTTTCCGGTTCGCTACAACGTCGGCACCGGGCTCCCCGGCGCGCCGCAGCTCGCGCTCAACCTGGTGGTCGATACGACGGAGCGCAGCGTCGTCGGCACTGCGACCATCTCGCAGGCCGTGAACCCGCCGCTCAACTTCCGCGCCGAAGTCTGGGGCACCTACGTATTCCGGCTCGGCCCGCCGCCGCGCCGCGACGGCCGCGGCGCGATCGTGCAGATTTCGCTGCAGGGCGGCCAGGTCGGCCAGGCCGGCCAGGGCGCACCGTTCATCACGTTCTACGCCGAGCTGCTGTTGCGCGGCGACGGCAAGTCGGGCGTCGCGTCATATCGCTACTACTCGAACGGCACCTGGCACGAAGTCGAGAACGTGCCGGTCAAGGCCGATCCGGAAGTGGTGCCGCTCGAGCCCGGCCCGGTCATCCTCGAAGCGGCGCGAAGCGCGTACGGACCGATGCCGATGTACGCAGCGACGATCCAGTATGCGACTGCGTCCGGCGATCTCGCGCACATGAAGACGCTCGCTTCCTATGCGCGGCAGCAACTGGAAAGCCGCGACGACATCGCGTCCGCGCTGAACGCGCTCAAGGCGGAAATCGCCAAGCTCGAAAGCCGGCAGTGAGCGGCGCGGCCTTGCATCGACATCGTTCGTTCATCTTCGTGGAGCTAACGCCATGGCTACTACCGGTCTCTTTCCTGTCCAACTCCGTGTCTCGACGCCCAATCTCGGCGCGCCGGTCCTCTGGCTGTACCTGCTCGTGAATACGTTCGAGAAGACCGTCTCGGGCTTCGCACGCATCACCCAGTCGATCTATCCGCCGCCGCATTTCCGCGCGCGCGTCACCGGACAGTTCCATCAAGTGAGGCTGGATCCGCAGTCGCCGCCGTCGATCGCGCTGAGCATCACGGGCAGCCCGACGGGGCCGATCGCGCCGCAGGTGGTGATACTGGAACTCAACGGCCTGCTGCATGACGACTGGCAATCGGGAACGGCGAACTACCGGTACCTGGACGACGGTCGCTGGCATTCGATCGAGCACGCGATCGTGACGAAGGACAACTCGCTGATCCCGCTCGAGCCCGCGCATGAGCACGTGGTGCCGCTGTACGGCGTCGGTCTGCAGGAAGCGCGGGCGTCCGGCGACCTGAGCCGGATGAAGGCGCTCGTGCAGCAGGCGGAGCAGCAGCTCGCCGATCATGACGCGATTGCCGCCGAGCTGTCGAAGCTCGAAGCGGAAATCGCGCGTCTGGAACCGCGCCGCTGAGCCGAAACGGCCGGCGCCGCACGCGCGGGCATGCCCGTGCGTGCGGCGCCGGCTGGGTCACGAGGAGACATCGACATGAGCACAACGGACGCGCGTCCGGCCCGCTACCTGAGCGACAGCGACTATCAACGCTTCGTCCCGGTTCATGCCGTTTGGGAAATCACGCTGGCCTGCGATCTCAAATGCCTGCACTGCGGCTCGCGGGCCGGCCATCGGCGGACGAACGAGCTTAGCACCGCCGAATGCCTCGAAGTCATCGAGTCGCTCGCGCGGCTCGGTACGCGCGAGGTTTCGCTGATCGGCGGCGAAGCGTACTTGCGCAAGGACTGGACGCAGCTGATTCGCGCGATCCGCTCGCACGGCATGTATTGCGCGATCCAGACGGGCGGCCGCAACCTGACGCCGAAGCGCCTCGCGGAAGCGATCGACGCCGGCCTGAACGGCGTCGGCGTGTCGCTCGACGGGCTCGCGCCGCTGCACGACAAGGTGCGCAACGTGCCGGGCGCGTTCGACCGGGCCGTCGACACGCTGCGGCGCGCGCACGACGCGGGCCTCGCGGTGAGCGTCAACACGCAGATCGGCGCGCAGACGATGGCGGATCTGCCCGCGCTGATGGACACGATCATCGAGCTCGGTGCGACGCATTGGCAGATCCAGCTGACGGTCGCGATGGGCAACGCGGTCGACAACGACGAACTGCTGCTGCAGCCGTATCGGCTGACCGAGCTGATGCCGCTGCTCGCGAAGCTGTATACGAACGGCCTGAGCCGTGGCCTGCTGATGAACGTCGGCAACAACATCGGCTATTACGGCCCGTATGAGCATCTGTGGCGCGGCTTCGGCGACGAACGGGTGCACTGGACGGGCTGCGCGGCCGGCCAGACCGTGATCGCGCTCGAAGCGGACGGCACCGTGAAGGGCTGCCCGTCGCTCGCGACGGTCGGCTTCTCGGGCGGCAACGTGCGCGACTTGTCGCTCGAAGACATCTGGCGCACGAGCGACGGGATCCATTTCGGCCGGCTGCGGTCGGTCGACGATCTGTGGGGCTTCTGCCGGAGCTGCTACTACGCGGACGTGTGCCGCGGCGGCTGCACGTGGACGTCGCACTCGCTGCTCGGCAAGCCGGGCAACAATCCGTACTGCCATTACCGCGTGCTCGAGTTGCAGAAGCAGGGGCTGCGCGAGCGGATCGCGAAGGTCGAGGAGGCCGGCTCCGCGTCGTTCGCGGTGGGCCGCTTCGATCTCGTGACCGAGCGCATCGCGGACGGCGAGCCGGTGTCGAGCATCGTCCGCTCGGGGCAGGTGATCGAGCTCGCGTGGAAGAACAAGGGCAAGCGTTCGCCGGACGTCGGACGCGTGCCGCCGAAGCTGAAGCTCTGCCGCAACTGCGACGGCTACGTGCATGCGAGCGAGCAGACCTGTCCGCACTGCGGCGGCGATATCGAAGCGTCGGCGCGAACGCACGAGCAGGAGACGAAACGCCGGCACACGTTGATGAACGATCTCGAGCGCTTGCTGGGCTTGCCGGCGTCGACGTTCGACGGCGCATGACGCGTGCAGGCGCGCCCGGTGCGGGTCGGCGGGCCGCGAGCGATCGGAGAGTCCACACGCCGCATGCGTGATCGCTCAAGTCCGCCGCCGAAATGCCGCTAAAGCCAAGGCAGTACTTCTTCTTGGCTCTAACGGAAATTCATGTTCAGCAAAATCAAGCTCGCATCCGGCCTGCTCGGCGTGCTCGTCGTGTTCTGCCTGTTTCTGATCGCGGTCGAAGGGCTCGGCTTCTGGTCGTTGTCCGAGTCGCGCCGCAATGTCGACGATCTGTCCAACGTCGCGATCAAGCAGGTCGATGCCGCCTCCTTCGCGACCCAGTACATGCTCGACGCCCGCACCAACCTGTCCCGCGCCAGCACGCGGATGGTGAAGGGCGATCCGATGCCGACCGAGACGCTCCAGCATGTGCGCGACCAGCTCGTGCTCGCCGATCGCGCATACGCCGGCTTCACGGCCGCGCCGACGATCAGCGCCGAGAACACCGAGCGCGCCGCCGCGCTCACCCATCGCTACCGCAAGTACCACGCGGCGCTCGTCGATCTCACGCAATTTCTCGAAACCAACAACATGCAGGCGTTTCTCGATCAGCCGACGCAGGAGATCCAGGACACCTATCTCGGCGAGCTGCGCACGTTCTCGGAATTCAGCAACAAGACGAGCCAGCACGCGCTCGCCATGATCGACACCGGGATGCGGTGGTTCGAGACGGTCGGCGCCGTGCTGCTCGTGCTGATGCTCGCGTGCATCGCGGGGATCTACGTCGTTGCGCGGCGCGCGGTCGTCGCGCCGCTCGCGCAGGCGGGCGTGCACTTCGAACGGATGGCGCAAGGCCGCCTCGACGGGAGGGTGACGCCGCGCGGCGTCCACGAAATCGAGCGCTTGCTGCGCGGGCTCGCCGAGATGCAGGCGAGCGTCGCGGGAACCGTGCGCACCGTGCGCAACGCGTCGAACGCGATCCACCTCGGCGCGGCGGAGATCGCGAGCGGCAACGCGGACCTGTCCGCGCGCACGTCGAGCCAGGCCGCGTCGCTCGAAGAGACGGCGGCGAGCATGGAGGAGCTGACGGCGACCGTGCGCCAGAACAGCGACGGCGCGCGCGCGGCGAGCACGCTCGCCGACGAGGCGCTGCTGGCGACGAAGAACGGCGGCGCGATCGTCGACGACGTGATCGACAAGATGCACGGGATCGCGCGCAGCTCGGGCCGGATCGCCGAGATCATCGCGGTGATCGACGGGATCGCGTTCCAGACCAACATCCTCGCGTTGAACGCGGCCGTCGAGGCGGCGCGCGCGGGCGAGGAAGGGCGCGGCTTCGCGGTCGTCGCGGGCGAAGTTCGCGCGCTTGCGCAGCGCAGCGCGCAGTCGGCGAAGGAGATCAAGGCGCTGATCGAGGAGTCGGTCGCGCAGATCGACGGCGGCTCGGAGCTCGTCGAGCGTGCGGGCGAGGCGATGCGCTCGGTGTCGGCGTCGATCGAGCGGGTCGCGCAGACGATGACCGAGATCACGGCCGCGTCGATCGAGCAGAGCGCGGGGATCGAGCAGGTCAACCAGGCCGTCACGCAGATGGAGCAGTTGACGCAGCAGAACGCGGCGCTCGTCGAGGAAGTCGCGGCGGCGGCCGGTTCGCTCAACGAGCAGACCGAGCAATTGCAGCAGTCGGTCTCGGTGTTCGAGCTCGGCGACGCGCGCGAACGCCGGCCGGCCGGCGGCGCGGTGCGCGGCGACGCGGCCGAGCCGCGGCTCGCGCGCGCGTAGTCTCGAATGCGCCGGGCGCGCGGCATCGGCACGACGGGCCGCGCGTCATCCGGCGTCCCGCGCTCGCCTCGGCGTGGCCGCGCTCATGCGGCTCGCTTCGGCGTTGCGCCGACGAGCAGCCGCACCGCGACGGCCGCGACGAGCGCGAATGCGCCGCTCACGCACAGCGCGACCGAAAAGCCGCTTGCGAAGCCCGCCGGCGCGAGCCGCGCGAGCGCCGCGCCGATCTGCGGCGGCTGGCCGCGCGTCGCCTGCGCGAGGTCGCCCGCGAGCAGGCTCGACATGAAGTGCGGGTCGAGCGCGCCGAGCAGGTCCGGCGCGCCCGCGACACGCCGCACGAGCGCCGCGTGGGTCCGCGCGGCGAGCACGGCGCCGAGCACGCCGACCGACGTCACGATCGCGGAGAAGCGCGTCGTCGTGCTGATCCCGGACGCCATCCCGGTTCGCTCCGGCGGCACGCACGCCATGATCGCCTTCTGCGTGTCGCCGTTCAGAATGCCCGCGCCGCATCCGGTGATCAGCATCCCGAGCGCGACGAGCCCGTAATGCGACGCGCCCGCGAGCGCCGCGGTCGCGAAATTCCCGATACCGATCAGCGCAAGCCCGCATCCGAGCACCGTCGCGGCCGGCGCGCGCGCCGACAGCGCCGCGCCGAGCGACGGTCCGACGATCATCGCGAGCGCGAACGGCAGCATGCCGAGCCCCGCGCCGATCGCCGACATCCCGAAGCCGATCTGAAGATAGAGCGGCAGAAACGTCATCATCACCTGCGCGCACGCCGCGTAGCCGAACATCGCGAGCAGCGCGCCGACGAAGCGCGGCTCGCGGAACAACGCGAGGTCGATCATCGGCCGCCGCTGCCAGCGCTCGACGCCGACGAACGCGACGAAAAGCGCCGCACTGGCCGCGAAGCGCGCGAGCGTGCCGGGCGCCGACCAGCCGTGCGACGGCGCGTCGATCAGCGCCCAGATGCCGACCGCGAGCGCCGAGCCGAACAGCAGGCTGCCCGGCGCGTCGATGCGCTTCGCGTGAGGATCGCGCGATTCGTCGATCGTCGCGCAGACCGCCGCGGCGAGCGCGATGCACACCGGCAGGTTCAGCAGGAAGATCCAGCGCCAGCCGGCCCATTGCGCGATCGCGCCGCCGACGAGCGGCGCGATCGTCGTCGCGATCCCCATGCACATCCCCCAGATCGCCCATGCGCGCGCGCGGTCGGGGCCGTCGGGGAAGCGGTTCGCGATCGCGGCGAGCGCCGAGGTCAGCAGCATCGCGGCGCCGACGCCCTTGACCGCGCGCGCGACGTTGAGAAACACGGCCGTCGGCGCGAGCCCGCAGCCGAGCGAAGCGAGGAAGAACACCGCGAGCCCGATGAGCAGCACGCGCTTGCGGCCGACGCGGTCGGCGAGCCCGCCCGCCGGCAGCAGGCACGCGGCGAACGCGGTCATGTACGCGCTCACGACCCACTTGATGTCCGCGAAGCTCGCATGGAACGTGCGGGCGATCGACGGCAGCGACACCGCGACGACGTTGGTGTCGAGCACGATCAGCGAGCAGGTCGCGGACGCGGTCGCGAGCGCGCGCCATGGGGTGCTGCGGTGGGGCTGCGCGGGCTCCGTTGCGGCGGGGTTCGATACGCGAAGGATAGGCTCGAGGGGAGCGGGGCGAGGAGAAGCGTCGTGCATGCCGGATACCGTGATGCGAGGGGGAGAGCGGCATGTTAGGCTGAATGACTATTGCCAGTCATTGACACATAAATTCATCTTTATTGCACCAGGGAGCAATAAATGGATCGCCTCGAACTACGCCACGTCCGCGCGTTTCTCTGCGTCGCCAGGCATCTGCACTTTACCCGTGCGGCGGACGAGCTCGACGTCGCGCCGCCCGCGCTGACGCGGCTGATCCAGGACGCGGAGCGGCTGCTCGGCGTGCGGCTCTTTCATCGCACGCGGCGCTCGGTCGCGTTGAGCGCGGCGGGCGCCGTCTATGTCGAGGAGGCCGAGGCGGCGCTCGCGCATCTCGCGCGCGGCCGGGAATTGGCGGCGCTCGCCGAGCGCGGCGAGATCGGGCGGATCGAGGTCGGGTACGTGTCGTCGGCGGCATACTCGGGTGTGCTGCAACGCACGGTCGGGACGTTTCGCGACGCGCATCCGCGCATCGGCGTCAACGTGCGCGAGGTGTCGATGGACGACGTCGCCGCGCAGCTCGACGCCGGCACGCTCGACGTTGCGTACGTGCGTCCGCCGCTGCCGCTGCCGGACGGCGTGCTGATGCACACCGTGCATCGCGATGTGTTCGTGGCGGCGGTGCCCGAGCATTTGCCGCTCGCGAAGCGCGCGTCGATCCGGCCGGCTGCGCTCGCGGGCGAGCGCTTCGTCGTGCCCGAGCAGGCGTTCGGCACGCTCGAAGTCGCGCGCCGCGGGCACTTCGAGCCGATCGTCGGCGCGCGGCCGGGCGCGCTTGTCGCGGTGCTCGCGTACGTGTCGGTCAGCGGATTCGTCGCGGTCGTGCCGCAGGCGCTCGTCGGCTGCATCGCGCTGCCGGGCGTCGCGTATCGGCCGATCGAAGGCAAGCCGATTCCGTCGGAAGTGGCGCTCGCGTATCGCAAGCACGAGAAGGCGCCCGCCGTGCGCGCGTTCGTGCGGTACGTGCGGCAGGTTACGCTTTAGAGGGCGGCCGGGTCGCTTGCGTGGTGCGTGGCACGCGGCATGCTGTCGCGGTGTGCGCGGTGTGCGCGGGATGAAGGATGCGCGGGCGGCAGCGTGTGAATGTCACGGCGCGAACATGGACGAAGCCAGACTGCATGGGGGCGAACGGGCGTGCGCGCACGGCGACGCGCCCGCCTGCATGAGCGGCGGCGTCGCCGTCCGCGCACGCATCGCGCGTCACGCGCCCGCCGGCAGCGACGCGTACGCGGTCGCGAGGTGATACGGCGTCGTCGACGGCATGTCCGCGCGCGCCACGCCGCCCTGCGCGGTCTTGCATTCGTACCAGCCGCGCGGATGCAGGAACCGTTCGCTGAAGCGCGCGATCTGCCGGGCGAGCGCGTCCGGCTCGCCGCCGTGCGTCGCGAGCGCGCGCAGATATTCGGTTTGCGCCCAGATCCGCTGCGTGCCGTCGATGCACGCACCGTGCGCGTCGGTCGCCGCGCAGACGCCGCCCGTGTCCGGATCGACGCCGTGCCGCTGCGCGAACGCATAGGCGTGCGCGAGCGCGTCGGGCAGGCCCGTTGCCGCGAGCCGCGCACCCGCCGCGCTGACGAGATAGAACCACTCGAACTGATGGCCCGGCTCGAAGCGGTTGTCCGCGCTGCCGAGCGGCAGTTCCGCGACGCAGCCGGTGCGCGTATCGACGAAGGTGCGCTCGACCACCTGTGCGGTGCGCAGCAGCGCGTCGTCGAACGCGGCGTCGCCGAACGCGCGGCTCGCCGCGAGCCAGCCTTCCGTCAGGTGCATCAGCGGATTCTGCAGCGGGCCGCCGGCCGTCGCGGCGAAGTCCTCGCTGCGGGCCGAGTCGAGGAGCGCGTTGCCGGGCTGCGGCGCGAAGCGCTCGCCGATCAGCGCCGCCGTGCGTTGCGCGACGTCGCGCGCGTCGCGATTGCCGAACGCCGCGAAATATTCCGCGCACGCGAACACGACGAACGCGTGCGTATACAAATCCTTCGTGCGGTCGAGCGGCGCGCCCTGCGTGTCGACGCTGTAAAACCAGCCGTCGTGGCGAAGATCGCGGAAGTGGCGGCACAATGCGGCAAAGAGCGCGTGCGCGTGCTCGGCGTCGCCCGACTGCGAGAACACGAATAGCTGGCGCGCGCACGCCATCGCGCGATAGCGGGTGACGGGCAGCGGCGCGTACGTGTCCGGCGCGACGGCCTCGAACGGCAGTTGCAGCGCCTGGTTGAAGCCGGGTCCGCGCCAGAGCGGCAAGACGATTTGCGCGAAATGGCGGCGCAATTGAGCGGCCTGGTCGGAAACGGAGACGTGGGCGGACATGACGAATGACGACGCGGTTGGCATTGAAATGACGCGGCACCGGACGCGCGGGCCGAGCGGCAAGGATAAAGCATGCGGCCCGCCGCCGTCGAAAAAAGGAGAGTACGGATGCTGAACAACGTCGAACTCATCATGCGGCTGATTCTCGCGGCGGCGCTCGGCAGCGTCATCGGCGTCGAGCGCGAGCGCCTGTCGTGGGCGGCGGGGCTGCGCACGCACATGCTCGTGTGCGTGGGCTCGGCGCTCATCATGATCGTGTCGGCGTTCGGCTTCGCGGACGTGCTCGGCCAGGCGCACGTCGATCTCGATCCGTCGCGGATGGCCGCGCAGGTCGTGTCGGGCATCGGCTTTCTCGGCGCGGGGTCGATCCTGCTGCGCGGCGAGATCGTCCGCGGGCTGACGACGGCGGCGAGCCTGTGGTCGGTCGCGGCCGTCGGGCTCGCGGTAGGCGGCGGGCTGTACGTGGCGGCGATCGCGGCGACGATCATCATCCTCGTCATCCTCGCCGGCATCAAGCCGCTCGAGCGCCGCTACCTGACCGTGCGCCAGCGCCGCCATCTCGTGCTGCTGGTCGAGCGCGGCACGCTGACGTTCGATTCGGCGCACGCGGCGCTCGGCGTCGACAGCGCGCGCATCAAGCGCTTCATCGTCCAGCAGAGCGAGGACGCGGAAGACAGCGACGAAGTGACGATCGCGCTCGGCCGTGTGTCGGACGTCGAATACGAGAGCATTTGCGCCCGGCTGCGGCAATTGCCGGGCGTGAAGGGTTTTACCGAGCAGAAGAGCGGCTTGCCGGACGATTAAGCTACGGGATCGCCGGGCGGGCATGAGACAATGCCGCCTTCCCGAAATTGTTCGCAGCATTGTCCGGCGCGCGTGCGGCGCGCCGCTGCACGACCTATGACCGATTCCGCAGCATTCCCACGTACTCGTTCTTCCCGATCGTCCCTGTCCAAGCGCCGGTCGCGCGCCGCGGCGGCGGGCGGCGGCCGTATGCAGTCGCGCGCCGCGGCCGGGCCCGGCCGCGATGCGACGGTGAGCGAAGCGTCCCGCGACGAGCACACGCTCGATCTGTTCGGCGGCAGCGCCGCGAGAGAAGCGAAGCCGACCGCCAAGGCGGAAAGCGCGCGCAGCGCGCGTGCGACGGCGCGCGGCGGTGAACTGGTGGGCGAACAGGCCGATCTGCTGAGCGGATTCGCGCAAGATTCGGCCGCGCGCACACAAGGCGGGGCCGACGAGCGTTCTGCTGCCGACGCGGCTGGCATGCGCGCGCAAGATACGGCTTCGGTGGGTGAATCCGCGAGCGCGCCGGCGAGTTCCGTCGAGTCCGCATCGGCCGATGCGGGTTCGGGGCGGCGCGATACATCTGCCGTCCAGGCCGCCGAGCCGGCGACGGCGAAGTCCGGCGCAGACGATGCGACGGCAGCCAGCCCGACCGATTCCCGCCGTTCGTCTTCGCGTCGCGCGGACAGCAAGAAGCAGGCGGCCCAGCGCGGCGCGCATCGAGGTTCGGCATCGCAGGGCGATGCAACGCGGGGCCAAGCGGCTCGAGGTCGAACCGTCCAGGGCGAAGCGGCGCACGACCAAACGCCCGAGAACCCGCCACGTCAAAGCTTCGCCGACGAAGCTCGCTCGGCCGAAGCTCCCGCGGCCCAGGATACGGCGAACATCGGGCCAATGAACTCGACTCGAGCCGATCCGAATCAGGCGGATCCGGAGTCGACGTCGCCGGTCGCGACTCGCGCCGCGGCCGTCCCGGAGCGCCGCGACGCCGGCGAGTCGGCCGATACGCCGGTGCTGGCGAAATCGCCGAAATCGCCGCACACGAGCGGCAACGCGACGCCGGCCCCGGTCTTGTCCTCGACGCCCAGCGGCCCCGGCGGCGGTAACGTTACCGGCGTGCCGACTCAGTCGACGCCATCCGCCGCGTCACCGACGTCGTTCCCGGCGTCGGCGTCCCCTGTCCACGAGCGCCAGACGGCGGCATCGCAGGCGGCTTCGGCGCCGCCGAATGCGCCCGCAGCGCTGGTCGAACTCGACGCCCACCTGCGTCCGCTCGGCGACCGAATCCGCGCGCTGCAATCCGAAACGGCCGATCTGCGCCGGGCGGCCGATACGGAAATGCGCCGCGTCAACCGCTTGCTGCTCGCGCTTGGGGTGGTCGCGCTCATGGCGATCGTCGCGCTGGTCGTGCAGGCGATGCAGCTGTCGCGACAGCGCGACGAATCTGCTGCGCTGCAACAGCGCATCGACCGGCTCGTCGCCGTGCAGGCGACCCAGGAGGCGACCGTCGCGACGCTGTCTCAGCGCCAGGACGAACTTGGGGCGCAGGTGGATCGCTTGACGAGTCGCCTCTCCAGCCCCGCGATGCCTGTCAAACGGCCGCGCAGAGGCCGCGGACACTGAAAAAAGGGGACGGTTGGCGGCTGCGGCGAGATGTTGCACATGTGTTGCCGAGCCGCAACGAGGCGGTTCCATTCGTGCCTGAAAAGCCCGGTCCGCGAAGATATTGTTGCGATGCACTATCTGTGTCTAGGGAAAACCCTTAGAATGTGTTTTAGGTGAAAACCCTAATCCTTCGCTGACAGGAGTCGCAAATGAGCCTCATCTTCGCGCTGCTTCAAAAGATCGAAGATCTCTTCACGTCGCCGCATCTGCCGCTCGACGCCGAATATTCGTACGAAGCCCGCCACGCCGAAGCGGAGCGTGTGCGCAAGTCGCACGTCGCACAGGTCGGCCTGATCCGTCGCTGATGCATTCCGCCCGGTGCGGGTGCGCCGGGAGCGTTGCGGTTTCGCTCGTTTGCCGGCGAATGAGCCGCCGTATCTGACGGAACGACGGACCGCCGCTGCAAGCTCGACGAACGCGGCCAGTTGCAACCAATTCGGCACACCGCCGACAGGCCGAGAGCCGTCGGCACCGCGCGCGAGTGCGCCGGTCGGCATCGACGAGCATCTTTCGCCGCGGCCGTTGCCGATTGGATGGCGCGTTGCGCTATCGCGCGGCCGACGATCGCGCGACCGTGCGGCGGCGGCGACTGCCGCCGGGGCGCAACGGCAGTGGCGGCGCGCTTCGTCGCGCGCCGCTTCGTCACTCGCAACATGAGCGGAGCGCCGCTTCGCCGCGATAGACGTTGATCGCCATGACGATCGAAGCCAGGCTGCACACAAAGCCGACGACGAACACGGCCGACGTATCGGCGAATTTCGCAATGACGCCGGCGAGCGGCGCCGACAGGCCGATCGCGATGTCGAAGCAAGCATCGTAGAAGCCGATCGCCATGCCGAAGTTGTGCTGCGGAACGCCGCGAATCGCAACGAGCGCGAGCAGCGGATAGATCATCGACACGCCGAAGCCGCTCAGCGCGGCGCCGAGAATCGACATCGACGGGCTCGTCGACTGCCAGATCAGCAACTGCCCGACTGCTTCGATCGACAACATCCACACCGCCATCGTTGGCGAGTTGTTCCTGTCCGTGCCCGAGCCGAGCAGCAGGCGCGCGCTCACGAAGCCGACCCCGAATGCGGACAGCGCATATTCCGCGCCCGACCAGCCTTTTTCCATATACGCGATCGCCACGAAAGACGTGACGGTCACGTATCCGACAGTCGCGAGCCCGAATACCAGGCCCGGCCGCCAGATCTTCCTGATCGTCTCCGGCGCGTTGCCCTCATGATTGGCGGGCGCGGCCAGATGCGCGTTCTGCAGCCGCATCGCGATGAGCAGGCCGACCAGCGGGATGATCGCGGTCGCGAGCGCGACGATCCTGAAGCCGAACATTTCATTGAGCGCGGCGGCGAGCGCTGCTCCGGCCGAAATGCCGGCGAACATCGCGATGCCGATCCACGACAGCGCCTTGCCCGCGTTGTCCGCGCCGAATAGGCCGATCGGCCAGGTGCTGCCGCCCGTGAACAGCAGGCCTTGCGCGAAGCCCATCGCGATCCGGCCGACGACGATGAGCGCGAGGCCGAGTGCCGGCACCGACGCGAATTCGCTGCCGACGAGGTAGAACGCACCGGATGCGAAGCTGCCGAGCAGACCGATCAGCACGGCGATCTTCGGACCTTTGCGGTCGGCGGTGACGCCGGCGAAATGTCGCGTGAGCAGCGTCGCGACGGATTCGACGCCCATCACGATCCCGACGACCGTCATTCCGTATCCCAATTTCGTGTTGACGAAGGCGGGGACCGAGCCGAGCGGCATGCCCATCGCCATCAGGCCGAGAAAGACGACGACTGCTATCGGAAAGAAGCGGCCCATGCGGGCCGATTGCACTTCAACACGCTCGATCATCGATGTTTCTGTCAAGAAAGGCGTCAAGAAAAGACTCGCGGTAAGCGATCGCTTTCTCCAAACGGGCGTGCTGCGCAATGTCGTTGTTTTCGATCCGGAGCTCGGAATCCGGCTCCCGACGGATTCTATCCGCTGCGCCGAATTTCTTCAGACGATCGATGCGCTTGATCGAATACGGTCAGCGCGGCGGCCGGTACTTCGTTCTCGAGGCCGCTTGGACGGCTAACGAGCGCGATGACGCGGAAGCGAGCGAGAGCGAGTCGAGCACGGAGCGCGGAAAAGGACGGACGAGCGGATGGCGTGCGGCGGCCGGCGAAACCGTCGTCGCCGCAATGGGCGCCAAATGATCGGAAGCGGACCGTGAGCCGGCCGCGCGCGAATATGGATGCGTTCCCGGAACCGCTCGAACCGCCGAGCACGAACCTCGGCATCCGGCGACCCGCAAGCGAATTCCGATTCGCGCAATCGCGCGTCGCCCACTACACTGGGTGGTATCCCGGCTGCTTCGAACAGGTGCGGCATGCTAAAGATGCATCCGATGACCCAGACGGAATTCCGCGAATATCGCGCGCACGCCGCGCGCGGCTATGCGCGCGATCTGATCGAGTCCGGCCAGAGCGAGCCGGACGAAGCCGACGAGCGCGCGCTCGCCTGTATCGACACGCTGCTGCCCGACGGGCTCCTTACCGACGATCAGGTGCTGCTGACGCTGAGCGAATCCGGCGACGGCGTCGTGCTCGGCCATCTCTGGTACGGCGTCGTCTCGGAAGGAGCGCATCGGACGCTCTTCATCTACGACCTCGAAATCGAGCCCGCCTTTCGCCGCCAGGGCTGGGCGACGCGCGTGCTGCAGGCCCTCGAGGACGACGCGCGGCAACTGCACGTGAGCGAGATCGGCTTGTCGGTGTTCAATCACAACGCGGCCGCGCTCGCGCTGTATCTCGAGCTGGGCTTCGTCGCCGCGACAACGACGTTCGTCAAGTCGATCGAGCCGCTTTGATCTTGCGGGCGTGCTGCCGCTGCGAGCACGGCGGTATGTCGCGGCTGCGACGGGCGGTCTTCACATCGATGCGGATTTGCGTAGCGTTTCGACGCGCGCGGCGAAGATGCGCGGTGCCGCGCGCGTTCAAGCCTGTCCGTTATCCCCGTTCATTCCGGCTCTTTGAGCCGCTTGTCGCGCCGACACCGCGATAGCGGGAGCTGTTTCGCCTTCAGCACTTTCACGATCCGCCGTTCCTGCTTGTCGGTGATCACGGTGAGGCACGCGCATCCGTAACCGTGCGGGCCGTTGGTTTCGACATATTGCTTGCCCGACATGTCGGGAATCAGGTCCATCCCGTCGGCTTCGGGGCCGCCCATCGTGCTGAGCGTCCATGCGCCGGTGCGGTCGGTGAGCCACCAGTTCGCGGGCGTCGGGTTCTCGAGCCAGCCGCATCGGATTTCGGCCGCGTGCGCCTGCTGGAGCCCGAATGCGAGCGTGAGCGCGGCGAGCAGATAGCTTCCGCTGCGGCGTGAGGGCGAAGCCGCTGCGGTCGCTTGCGCGTGCTTTGCGTGGTGGCGGGTAAGGGATAAGGTCATGCTGCGTGATGGGCGGCGCGTTCGTCCGTCGCTGTCGTCCTGTCGATGCGCGAAGTCTAACGCAGTCGGGCACGCCGGCGTGTCGCGATTTGTCGCGCGCCATCGTCGCGAACGGCCCGCGGCCCGCGGCCCGCGGCCCGCGATGTACCCACGAGCCGCGGGCCGCTTGCTTCATGCGCGGCGCTGGCTGTCGCGATCTTTCTTATTGCGGCTCAGCGCGCTTCACCCTTCCAGCGCCGCAGCAGCAACGCGTTGGTCACGACGCTCACGCTCGAAAACGCCATCGCCGCGCCCGCGATCATCGGATTCAGCCAGCCGAGCGCCGCGAGCGGAATCCCGACCAGGTTGTACGCGAACGCCCAGAACAGGTTCTGCTGGATCTTCCGATACGTGCGGCGCGAGATGTCGACCGCGTCCGCGACGAGCGCCGGGTCGCCGCGCATCAGCGTGATGCCGGCCGTGTGCATCGCGACGTCGGTGCCCGTCGCCATCGCGATGCCGACGTCGGCGGCGGCGAGCGCGGGCGCGTCGTTGATGCCGTCGCCGACCATCGCGACGATGCCGTCGCCCGCCGTCCGCTTCATCTGTGCGACGACGCGCGCCTTGTCGTCCGGCAGCACTTGCGCGTGAACCTCGTCGATGCCGAGCGCCGCGGCGACGGCCGCCGCGCTGCCGTGGTTGTCGCCCGTCACGAGCGCGCTCTTGATGCCGCGCGCCGCGAGCCGTTCGATCGCGCGCCGCGCATGTGGCTTCACGGTATCGCCGAACGCGACGAGCGCGAGCGCTTCGCGCGGCGCGTCGGCGCGCATCAGCCACGATACCGTGTTGCCCGCCGCTTCCAGCGCCGTTGCGCGGCGCGCGAGGTCGGCCGGCGCGGCGATGCCGAGCTCGTCGCGCCAGCGCGTGTTGCCGAGCGCGAGCAGGCGGCCGTCGACATGCGCCTCGACGCCGCGGCCCGCGACCGCGCGCGGCATGCCGGCGCGCGCGGCGGCGAACGGCGAACGGCGCGCGTCGGCATCGGCGTCGAACGCGGAGACGACCGCGTGCGCGAGCGGATGCGCGCTGTCGCGCTGGACGGCGGCGGCGAGCGCGAGTGCGTCGGCGCGCGGAATGCCGATCGCGTCGAACGCGGTGACGGTCGGCTTGCCTTCGGTCAGCGTGCCGGTCTTGTCGAACGCGACGGTGCGCGCGCGCTGCGCGAGCTCGAGCGCCTGCGCGTCCTTGATCAGCACGCCGTGCCGCGCGGCGACGCCCGTGCCCGCCATGATCGCGGCGGGCGTCGCGAGGCCGAGCGCGCACGGGCACGCGATCACGAGCACCGCGACCGCGTTGAGGATCGCCGTCTCGACGCCCGCGCCCGCGACGAGCCAGCCGGCGAACGTGACGAACGCGATCGCGACGATCGCGGGCACGAACACGGCGCTCACGCGATCGACGAGACGCTGGATCGGCGCTTTCTCGGCCTGAGCGGATTCGACGAGGCGGATGATGCGCGCGAGCGTCGTCTCGGCGCCGATCGCGGCCGTCGCGACGGTGAGCGCGCCTTCGCCGTTGATCGAGCCGGCGGTCACGCGGTCGCCCGGCTCCTTCGGCACGGGCAGGCTCTCGCCCGTGATCAGCGATTCGTCGACGTGCGTGACGCCCGCTTCGATCCGGCCGTCAACGGGCACGCGCTCGCCCGGCAGCACGCGCACGACCGTGCCGACGCGCACCTGCGCGAGCGGGACGTCGCGCTCGACGCCGTGCTCGACGATGCGCGCGCGATCGGGGCGCAGCGCGTTGAGCGCGCGAATCGCGTCGGTGGTCTGCCGCTTCGCGCGCGCTTCGAGCCATTTGCCGAAGCGCACGAGCGTGACGATCACCGCGGACGCCTCGAAGTACAGATGCGCGGTGTGGCCGGGGTCGCGCAGCATCAGCCAGATGCTGAGGCCGTATGCGGCCGACGTGCCGAGCGCGACGAGCAGGTCCATGTTGCCGGCGCGCGCCTTGAGCGCGTGCCACGCGGCGCGGTAGAAGCGTGCGCCGAAGCCGAACTGCACGATCGACGCGAGCACGAGCTGCAGCCACGCGGGCAACGCGGCGTCGATGCCGAACGGCGCGGCGAACATCGGCAGTGCGAGCGGGACGGTCAGCACCGCGGATGCGATCACGAGCCGGCGTTCGCGGCGGGCTCCGGCGAGCTTGCGGTCTTCGGTGGTGGGCGGCGCGGGGAGGGCCGGCGCGGTTGCGGTGGAGGCTGCGGACGCTGCGGAAGCTGCGGAAGCTGCGCTCACCGGTGAGGCGCGATAGCCGGCGCGCTTCACCGCTTCGACGAGACGGGCGGCTTCGAGGCTCGCGTCGGCTTCGATCGTCGCTTTTTCGGTCGCGAGGTTGACCGTCGCGCGAGCGACGCCGGGGACTTGCGACAGCGCCTTTTCGACGCGGCCGGCGCACGACGCGCAGGTCATGCCGTCGATGTCGAGTTCGAGCGTCGCCGCCGCCGCGGCGTGCATGGGCGGCGCGACAGTCGTTTCGTTGGCCTCGGGCGCCGTCGGCGACACACGCGACTGCGCCGCGACATCGAGCGCGCACGCATCGGGCGGCGGTAACGCGTCGACGCGCGCGTCGCGCACCACATCGGCCCGGTAACCGGCCTGCTTCGCGGCGGCGACGAGCGTCCGCGCATCGACATCGCGCTCGATGTCGACCGTCGCGCTCGCTGTCGCGAGATCGACCTTCGCGCCCGTCACGCCGGGCACTTTCGCGAGCGCCTGCTCGACGCGGCGCGCGCAGCCGCCGCAGGTCATCCCGCCGACAGCCAGCGTGACGGCCGCCGCACGCGTCACGACGGCATCGCCGTCGCCGTTTGCTTCACCGGCGCCGTCGTGCCGTGCGTCGGCATCCCGGTGCGCGGCGGGCTCCGCTGCGACCGTCGCGCGGTATCCGGCGGCAACGAGCGCGTCGACGAGGCGGGCCGCGTCGACGGCGGGCGTCGCGTCGACGGTCGCCGTGCCGGCGTCGAGATCCACGGTCGCGCCGGTCACGCCCGGCACCTGGGCGAGCGCCTTCTCGACGCGCGCCGTGCAGCCGCCGCAATGCATGCCTTCGACGAACAGCTTCGTCGTGACCGATGCGGCAGGAATGAGCAGGTTTGTCATCTGCAATCCGATTCGATAAGGCGGGCGATGCCGCCGACAACTGCAAGTATCAACTTTCCCATGATGGGAAGGTCAAGCGGACGATGCAGCACCGATGCCGATCGTCGGAGCGCGGGCAGAGCGGGGCTGCCGCGGTCGCGGGCGGCCGCGCAAGGCTTCGCCGGGCGTTCGGGCGGGCGGTCGCAGCGCCGGGGGCATGCGCACGGCGCGGCGTTTGGTCGCGCGTCGGCGGCCGGTTTCACACGAATCGCGAGACGGCGATCGCACCAGGCGTTCGTCGCAGCGCGCCGCCGTCTGTCCGCTTCTCGAGTTCGCCATCCCAAATATTGAAAACACGTCGGCACGCCGAGGCGCTCCACTTCGGCCAGAATCGCCTTTTCACGCGATCGGGCATTGTTTTTGCCGGGGCGACGAGAGTACGATACTGCCGATCCAAAAATAACGATCTGATCAAGCAACAGCCGGCCGGCACGCACGCTACGAGGAAGACCCCGCGCCCTACGCGCCGGCCGCCGATCAACACGCGCGGCCCTGCCGCGCGTTCGCCGTGCCACCGAATGATAAAAAACCGACGAGAATCCACTGTTTCTCTGCGGCGCGCTTGCGCGTCGCTTGCCGCGCTGGCGCTGCTTGCGGCCTGCACGTCGACGCCCGAGGCGATCCAGCGCAAGACGGGCTGGATGCGCAGCGAGGTCGCAGATTCCTATATCTATGCTTATCCGCTCGTGCTGATGGACGCCGCGAAGGAGGCCGCGACGGCCGACGGCGCGCCGGGCGGCGCGCCCGTCAACACGCTGCGCCACGCGCAGGCGCTGCCCGCGCCGGGCACGGCGAATCCGCCGCTCGCGAGCGTCGACATGCTCGATTCGACCGGCTGGCTCGACGTCGCCGACGAGCCGGTCGTCGTCGTGCTGCCCGATGCGCGCGGCCGCTATCTCGATGCCCGCGCGCTCGACATGTGGACCAACGTGCTGTGGTCGACCGGCCCGTCCGCGAATCCGCGCTCGGGCCTGAGCCGGGCGCGCGCGGTCGCGTTCGTCGGCGCCGGCTGGGAAGGCCGGTTGCCCGAAGGCGTCGCGCGCGTCGACGTGCCCGCGCGCAATGTGTGGCTCGACGTGCGGATCCAGACGAGCGGCGGGCGCGACCTCACCGCCGTGAAGAAGCTGCAGCGCGCGATTCGCGTCGTGCCGCTGTCCGTCTACACGGGCGACGCGCGCGGCGTGTCGCGCGCGGTGCACGCGGGCGCGACGCCCGCCGATCCGGCGTCGGAGGCCGCCGGGCCCGTCGCGCAGGTCGCGGCGCTCGACCCGCCCGGATTCTTCTCGCGCGTCGCGCGCGCGTTGCAGGACAATCCGCCGCCCGCCGCCGACGCGCACGCGCAGGAGATCCTCGCCGACATCGGCGTGACCGCGGGCGCGCCGGTGCAATGGAAGGGCGACAAGCTGATCGGCGCCGAGAACGGCGCGGCCGAGGCGCGCGAGCGGCTCGCCGCGCTGCCGCCGAACGTGCTGACCGCGAACGGCTGGAGCTGGCTCGGCGACAGCGCAGGCAGCTACGGCCAGGATTACGCGCTGCGCGCGTACGCGGCGTCGACGCAATTCGGCGCGGCGACGCGCGACGACGAGACCGTCGCCGTCGTCAAGACCGATAGCGCGGGCCGGCCGCTGAACGGCGCGTACCGCTACGTGATCCGCTTCGCGCCGAACGCGCTGCCGCCCGCGCGTGCGTTCTGGTCGCTCGCGCCGTACACGCCGGACGGTGCGCTGCCCGACCTGGGCCGCGCGCGCCGCTCGATCGGCGAGCGCGACCGGCTGCGCCGCAACCGCGACGGCTCGCTCGAGATCGTCGTGTCCGCAACGCCGCCCGGCAAGGGCTACGCGTCGAACTGGCTGCCCGCGCCGCGCGCCGACTTCGCGCTCGCGCTGCGGCTCTATGCGCCGAAGCGGCAAGCCGCCGACGGCACCTGGCAGCCTCCCGCCGTCCTCCGCAAGTGAACGTTCGCGCGCGCCGCCCGGTCATAAGGCCGGGCGCGGCGCGCGCCGACGCCCGCAGCCTCGCTGCGTCGCGAAAGGCGCAGCGCCTATACTGGCGAAAGCCGGACCTGCCCGTCCCGATTTACTCGCTGCCGTCTCGACGGCGATTCAGTAATGGCATTCAATAAAGAAACCGTCCAATCGACCTTGCAAAAGCTCGGCGTCGCCGCCCGTTCGCGCCGCGCGAAGCGCACCGGCATCGGCGTCGCGATCTTCCTCGCGGTGTTCGGACTGCTCGGCTTTTTCGCGGCGCCGCCGTTGATCAGACACATCGCCGAGCAGCAACTGAGCCAGCAGCTCGACCGTCCCGCGACGATCTCGCGGATCGCATTCAATCCTTACACGCTACGGCTCGAGGCCGACGGCGTCCACGTCGGCGAGCGCGGCGGTCAGGGCGATTTCGTCGACATCGGCAAGCTCGTCGTGCGCGCGTCGTGGACGTCGCTCGCGCGCTTCGCGCCGATCGTCGACGAAGTGCGGCTCGATCAGCCGCGCTTTCACATCGTCCGCTACGATGCGCAGCGCTTCAACTTCACCGACCTGGTCGACAAGTTCTCCAAGCCGTCGCCGCAGCCTTCGACGAAGCCGGCGCGCTTCTCGGTATCGAACATCCAGGTCAACGACGGCCGCATCGAGTTCGACGACCGGCTGCTGAACGCGAAGCACGTCGTCGACCAATGGTCGGTCGGCATTCCGTTCATCGCGACGCTGGCGTCGAAGACCGACATCTTCGTCATGCCGAAGCTGCGCGCGCGCCTCGACGGCAGCGGAATCGCGATCGACGGCAAGACGAAGCCGTTCGCGCAGTCGCGCGAATCGTCGATCAACCTGAAGTTCGACGGCCTCGACGTGCCGCGCCTCCTGTCCTATGCGCCGACGAAGCTGCCCGTCGACGTGCGCTCGGGCAAGCTG
Organism: Burkholderia sp. ABCPW 14; assembly: GCF_001523835.1. Classification (NCBI taxonomy): domain Bacteria; kingdom Pseudomonadati; phylum Pseudomonadota; class Betaproteobacteria; order Burkholderiales; family Burkholderiaceae; genus Burkholderia; species Burkholderia sp. ABCPW 14. The sequence continues at coordinate 142,894 of NZ_LOVS01000147.1, forward strand.
TCGAGCGATCTCAACTTGAATTTCGCGATGTCGGGCGATACGCCCGCCCTGCGCGTGTCGGGCACCGTCGATCTGAACGACGCGCAGGTGACGAGCCCGGCGAACGAGCCGCTCTTCGCCGCGCACGCGGTGCACGTTGCGGCCGCGCAGCTCGAGCCGCTGCGCAACGTGCTGCATTTCGACGACATCCGGATCGATCAGCCGGTCGTGTCGCTCACGCGCGACAAGGCAGGCGTACTGAACGTCATGAAGCTGGCGGGCGGGGCGGAGGGGACGCCGGCCGCGGCAAAGGCCGCCGCTTCAACGCCGGCGTCGGCCAAATCCGCTGCTGCTTCGGGCGATCCGGCCGTCGCGGCAGCGTCCGCGTCCGGGGCGGTCGAGCCGTCGCCGGCCAGCGGCGCGCCGGCTGCGGCCGCGTCCAGCGCAGCCGCGACCGCCGAGAAAGAGAAGACCCAGCCGCTCGACCTGATGATCAAGCGTTTCGCGATCAACGACGGCACATTCGACATGAACGATGCGTCGCTCGCGACGCCCGCAGCGATCTCGCTCAAGCACGTCGCGACGACGCTCGCCGATTTCACGCTGACGGGCAAGACGCCCGCGCGCTATACGCTCGCGACCGACGTCGCGAGCGGCGGCTCGCTGAAGGCCGAAGGCGCGTTCAACCTCGCGGCGCGGCAGGCGGACGCGAAGCTCGTCGTCGACGCGCTCGCGCTGCCCGTCGTGCAGCCGTATCTCTCCGGCGCGACGTCCGCGCGGGTGCTCGACGGCGCGCTCAGCACGTCGGTCAATGCGAAGGCGGACTGGTCGAAGACGCCGCTCGACGCGCAGGTGAGCGACAGCGAGCTCGGCCTGAAGTCGCTGAAGATCGCGCTGCCGAACGCGAAAACGCCGGCGGTCGCGCTGCCCGATGCGCGCGTGAAGGTGACGAAGATCGACTTGGCCGCGCGCACCGCCGAGATCGCGAGCATCGATGCGACGGGCCTCGCGCTCGACGTCGCGCGCTTGCAGAACGGCAGGATCGATCTCGCGTCGCTCGCCGGCGCGCACGAAGCGGCGCCCTCGCCGCGCGCGGCCGCACATGGTGCGCCGCCCGCCGCACCCGCCTGGCGCTATAAGATCGACGAACTGAACGTGAAGGACGCGAAGGCGAACTTCACCGATCGCTCGACGCCGCTGCCGGTGAAGCTCGCGTTCGCGCCGCTGCAGCTGAGCGTCAAGCAGATCAGCGAAGACCTGTCGAAGCCGCTGCCTGTCAAGCTGACGACGACGCTGAACCGCAAGGGCTCGCTCGACGTGTCGGGCAACGTGACGGCGACGCCGCTCAAGGTCGGCCTGAAGCTGAACGGCAACCGGCTCGACGCGGCCGCGTTCGAGCCGTACTTCGGCAGCATGCTGAACGCGACGGTTGCGAGCGCGCTGCTGAACGCGAAGGGCGACCTGAATGTCGAGCAGGCGAAGCAGTCGATGAAGGCTTCGTATCGCGGCGACGCGGCGCTCGTCGATGTGCGGATGCTCGACAAGGCGACGTCCGATCCGTTCGCCGGCTGGCGCTCGCTCGCGCTCACGAACCTGAAGGCGAATTACGACAACGTGCGCGGCACCGATGTCGACGCGTCGCGCGTGACGTTTTCGAATTTCTACGGCCGCGTGCTGCTCGACGCACAAGGGCGGTTGAACTTGCGCGAGGTCGTCGCGAAGGAAAGCGGTCCCGCGCAGTCGTTGACGCGCGATGCGAGCGGCAAGGAGCCGGTGCCGCTGACGCCGCAGGCGGCGTCGCAAGCGAAGGCGGCCGCCGCGGCGTCGGTCGCGGCGTCGGCGCCGGTGCTCGCGTCGGCGGCCGCCGCGTCGGCTGAGAGCGCGTCGGCGTCGGCCGTATCCACGTCGGCCGTATCCACGTCGGCCGCCTCCGGCGCCGCCGTCGTGCGCGCGGCCGCGCCGCCGCAGCACCCGGTGCGGCTGCACTTCGGCCAACTGCTGCTGCAAAGCGGCCGCGTCACGTACACCGACAACTTCATCAAGCCGAACTACACGGCGAACCTCGTCGCGATCAACGGCACGGTCGGCGCGTTCGGCACCGACTCGACGACGCCCGCGCCCGTCGACGTTGGCGCGAAGCTCGCGGCGAACGGCCCGATCACGATCAAGGGGACGGTGAACCCGTTGATCGAGAAGCCGGCGCTGGACCTGACCGCGACCGCGCACGACATCGAGCTGACGAACCTCACGCCGTACTCGGCGAAGTACGCGGGCTATCCGATCACAAAGGGCAAGCTGAACGTCGATCTGCACTACAAGCTCGACAATGATCAGCTGAGCGCGAACAACCACATCTTCATCGATCAGCTGACGTTCGGCGACCACGTCGAGAACGACACCGCGACGAAGCTGCCGGTGCGGCTCGCGATCGCGCTGCTGAAGAATTCGCGCGGCGAGATCGACGTGAATCTTCCGGTGTCCGGATCATTGTCGAATCCGGAGTTCAGCGTCGGCGGCCTGATCTGGCGCGCGGTGCTGAACCTGATCGCGAAGGCGGTCACGTCGCCGTTCACGCTGCTCGCGCACGCGTTCGGCGGCGACGGCGAGGAGCTCGGCTACGTCGAGTTCGAGCCGGGGCTCGCGAAGCTGTCCGACGCGTCGGAGAAGAAGCTCGACACGATCTCGAAGATGCTTGCGGAGAAGCCGGCGATCCGCCTCGACCTGATCGGCCGCGTCGATCCGGTCAAGGACCTGCCGGGCCTGCGCGACGCGTACGTCGATCGGCTCGTCCGGCAGCAGAAGCTGAAGGACGTGGTCGGCCAGGGCGAGAGTGTCGATCCGATGACGGTGAAGGTCGATCCCGCCGAGTACACGAAGTATCTGACGAAGGCGTACAAGGCCGCCGACTTCAAGAAGCCGCGCAACGTGATCGGCTTGACGAAGACGCTGCCCGACGACGACATGAAGCAGGCGATCGCCGATCATGCGCCCGTCGACGATTCGAGCCTGCGCGCACTCGCGCAGAGCCGCGCGCAGGCGGTCCGCCAGTATCTGGAGGGCAAGGTCGACCCGAGCCGGATGTTCATCGTCGCGCCGAAGCTCGACGCGAAGGGCATCGAGGACAAGGGGGCGACGACGCGCGTCGACTTCGGTCTGAAGTGACGCCGCGCGACGTCGCATGACGTCGGCTCGACGAAGGCGGCGCGGCTCGATCCGCGCCGCTTTTTTTATTTCCGTGCCCGCGCACGGCCCTCGTGCGCGGCAGACGCGGCGCGCCGCGTCAGCGCGCCGCGACGGCCGGGGCGCGCTTCTCGAGCTCCTTGCGCGCGGCGAGCGGAATGCGCGGATCGTTCCACGCGGTCAGCCATGCGACTTCCTTCGCGGTGAATACCTGACCGTAATTGCGCAGCGCGTATTGCAGAGAATCGATGATGTGATGACGGATGATCTCGGGCGTGCGCGCGTCGTCGAGCACGCATCGGAAGGCTTCCAGCGTGGCCATCGTGATGCTCCGGATAAGGACGATCTCCTTATCGCATGACAATAGTCCTTCGCCAACCTTGAAAAAAAATCGCCCGGCGGGCCGGACGTGCGGACGTCGCGGCATGCGCCGGGCGGCAAGTCGCCGCAGAGGGCGGGCGGCGAACGCGCCGATATGCGCGGCGCGCGATCTTGTTTAGACGAACCGGATGGTTCGGATGTCCGGATCGGGCGGAAGGGCCGGCTGCCGCCGATATGTAGGGGCGGCCGGCCCTTCCCTTGCTTCTTCAGCGGTCGAGACCGAGGCCCGGCAGCACGCGGGTGCCTTCGAGCGCGACGGCGCGCAGCAGGCGCGGCTCGAGGCCGAGCGAGCGCAGGATCGTCGGCGCGACTTGCGTCGTCACGACCGGCGCGTCGATCGTGCGGCCTTGATGGAAGCCCGCGTACGACACGACGAGGCCGAGGTGGTTGTCGTCCGGCGCGTTGCCGCCGTGCTCTTCGTCCTTCTTCTTGCTCGACGTGTAGATCACGCCCGGATTCGGCTGCACGACGATGTCCGGCGTGCGGCCGAGTGCCGGACTGCCGAAGCGCTCGGCGACGCTCGCGCCGGACAGGATGTAGGCTTGCGGGCCGTCCGCGCAGATGCCGGGCGCGTTGCAGCCGAGGTTCGCCTTCAGCTTCGCGACGACCGCGTTCAACTGGCTCTGGTCGCGCAGCCAGACGAGGCCGACGTCGTCGGTCTGCACGAAACCCGTGCCCACGAGGCCCGTGCCGTCGTTCAGGTTGCCCGACGCCGTGTTGTTCTGCCCGAAGTTGCCGTTCGGGTCGAGGAAGTTGTTCGCTTCGAGGAGCGCCGTCAGCGTGTCGCCGTTCTTCACGAGCTTCGTGTGATCGGCTGGCGACTGGCCGTGCTTCGCGGTCACGATCACGACGGTCGAGTCGTACAGGCCGCGCTGCTTGAGCTCGGCGACGATGCGGCCGAGCGCGCCGTCGACGTATGCGATCGCGTTCGTGACTTCCGGCCCCGGCGTGAAGCTCGCGTCGAGATAGCCGCCGCCCGATGCGACGGTCGCCTTCTGCGCGATGGAAAGCGTCTGGAAGTTCGTGCCGAACACGGTCGGCACGGGCGCGGCCGCGGCGCCCGTCGAGTTCTTGCCGTCGATCTGGTTGACGATCGCCTGCACGTGATAGTTGTCGAACTTCTCGGTGTGCGTGTAGATGTCGGTGTAGCTGGTGTTCGTCGCCGGATCGATCGAATTGATCTCGGTGCGCGCGAGGTCGTCGACGCCCTTGCCCGACGGGCCGTTCACCCAGTCGTAGCCCCACGCGTGCTTGTCCGCCCACGCGGTGTGCGAGCCGCGGATGTGCGCCTTGACGACTTCGAACAGGGTGTTCGTCTTCACGTAGTCGTGCGGATAGACGGGCACGCACTGGCCGTTCACGCGCGCGTGCGGGATCGCCTGCGGGTTGAACGCGCCGCCGCCGTCGAGGTGCGTGAGCGCGCCGCCGTTCTGCGCGTCGATGCCGGTCGTTTCGTCGAACACGACGTTCCAGCCTTGCTTGCCCGAGCACGTCGTATCCGACGGTGCATACAGCGTGCGGTCGTACGACACGTCGTAGAAGAGACCCGCGCTCTTCGGCGAGCCGCCCGTCACGAGCGCGGCGAGACCCGGGAACGAGTCCGACAGACCCGGCGTATGCGCGTTCGTGTACGTGACGCCCGACTTCGCGAGCAGCGCGAGGTTCGGACACGTGTTCGCGCCGACGCAGCGCGCGACGTCCTGCTCGTGCAGACCGTCGACGCTGATCAGGAGCACGTGCTTCGCGTCGACGGGGCGGTGATCTTGATCCCGATCCTGCGCGGCGGCGGCCGAAGCCACGCTCGCGAATGCGAGCGCGCCGGCGCCGAGCCATGCACCGATTTCGAACTGCTTACTATTGCGTTTCATTGTTGACCTCGTCAATTGGACTGACATACCCACACCCGGGGCTGCAATCTGCACGCGCATTGCGAATGTGTCGTGACGTGTCGCTTTCGTTTGTCTGTCGATGCGCGCAGCGGCGCGCGACGCAAGCGTGGCGGGCGGTGCGGCGATGTTGTGAGAATTTGTATCGCGGCGAGGCGGCGGGAGGGCGGCGGGTGCGAGGGGGCGGGATCGGTCGTTGAGCGCTCGTCACGGCGCGCGCGAGCGCGGCGCCTCGATGCGCGCAGCAAGGCGGAGCGACGGGCCGCTCAATTTTCGAGACGAGCGGGCTGCTGCGCTGTGTGCAACAGCGACCGACGCGTCAGGTGTCGCGTGCGATGACGCGCGTGGCCGATGGCGAAGGATGTGCGATGACGCACTCGAATCGGAGCGCTGCTGCTCGTTGTCGGGACGCCGCTTGTCAACGCGAATTCGCTGCGCTCGATCGTGAATGCGAACGCATTGCATCGAGGCGGCGCGCAGCCGGGGTGTCTCGATCGAACGCCGGGCGCCGGGCGCCGGGCGACGAGCGACGAACGCCGAACGCCGAACGACGAGTGCCGAACGCCGAACGCCGAACGACGAGTGCCGAACGCCGAACGCCGAACGCCGAACGCCGAGCGACGAACGACGAACGACGAACGACGAACGACGAACGACGAACGACGAACGACGAACGGCGAGTGCCGAACGCCGAACGAGAGCGTGCCGAACCGCCGGCCGCGATGGATGCGCGCGCAACCATCGCGTGCCGTGCGTCGCATGTCGATGCCGTATCGCACGATGCATCACATGTCGCGCGGCGCTTTCGCCACTCGCAAGCGCGCGCTCAGCTCGGCTGCGAATTCTGCAGGACGATCCGATAGCCGTCCGGGTCTTCGAAAGTCACGCCTTGACGATCCCAGTACGGATTCTCCGAACGGTGCGGCACGGCGCCGTATGCGCGCATGCGCTCGACGGCCTCGGTCCACGCGCCGCGGTCCGGCAGATAGAACACGAGCAGATGCTCGGCGGTCGGCGCGCGCGCGACCGTTACGCCATGCTGGTGCGTGAACTCGATTTGCCACGGATAGCCGGCATGGCCGACGATCGCGCCGTCGAAACCTTCGTGATTCTCGAAGCGCGCGACGATGTCGAAGCCCAGCGCCTCCGTGTAGAAGCGGATGAGCGCATCGATGTCGTTGGTCGGGCGGGCGACACGCAGGACGGGTGGATTCATCAGGTCACTCCTGTTTTCGAAGAGTCGATGAGAGGGGTTATGCGGAGCTCCGTTTTCAGCATAGGTCGAAAATACGGCGTGGACCCTGCATGACCTCACCCGGCGCGCCGTGCGGCGCTTGCAGTATTTACTCGGTGGTTTCGTCGAGGCCGCGCTGCAGCAGTTCGGTCAACAATCCGGTCATCCCGTCGGGGTGCGACGCCGCCCGTTCGTTCAGGCGCGCGACGAGTTCGATGTTGAGCTTGCACGCGAACGGCACGAGACCCTGCGCCTGCTCAAGCTTGCGCCGCTCGCGACGATCGGGTGCCGTGTCATCGGCGCCCTTGCCGAAGCGGGCGGATGTCGTGTGCTTCATCGCTTGCGTCAGCTTCAACGCCTTGTTCTTCTCGAGATCGGTTTTCTTCATGGCCATCGCGTTCACCTCATGCTGGAAAGAATGCGATTGTACGCATTGCGGCGCGGCGCGGATATCGATCGCGGCATTGCCGGACGCCGCGCGCGGCTCGACGGCGCTTGCCGGTGGCGTGCGCCGCCCACAATCGCCCGGCGGCCCGCGCGCGTTTGCCGATACAATGCGGCAGCAAATCGTATGACCGACCTGATCCGATCCATGGGCAATCCCTCCCGGGCCTTTCTGCTAGGCCCTCTGCTGAAGGGCGTTTCTCGCTCCTTCTATCTGACGCTGCGCGTGCTTCCCGAAGGGATGCGCGACCCGATCGGCCTCGCGTATCTGCTCGCGCGCGCGGCCGACACGATCGCGGACACGCCGCTGATCCCGCCCGCGCAGCGGCTCGAACTGCTGCTGTCGTTGCGCGCGCAGGTCAACGGCACGCCCGAACCCGACGCGCTCGCGCGGATCGCGGGCGAAGTCGCGGGGCAACAAATGCTCTCGGATGAGAAGACGCTGCTCGAATCGCTCGGCCCCGCGCTCGCGGTGCTGTCGCAACTAAGCGCGTCCGATCGCGACGCCGTGCGCGACGTCGTGACGACGCTCACCGAAGGGATGGAATTCGATCTGCTCACGTTCCCCGACGAATCGTCGGGCCGGATCGCCGCGCTGCGCGAATGGCCGGAGCTCGATCGCTACACGTATCTCGTCGCCGGCTGCGTCGGCGAGTTCTGGACGAAGATGACGTGTGCGCATCTGCCCGGCCTGCTGACCGAGCATCCGGACACGATGGCCGAGCGCGGGATTCGTTTCGGCAAGGCGCTGCAAATGACCAACGTGCTGCGCGATTGCGGGAAGGATCTGCGGATCGGCCGCTGCTATCTGCCGCAGGCGATGCTCGACGGGTACGGCCTGCGCGCCGACGATCTGCTGCGGCCGGACGCGTCGCGGCGCGCGCGGCCGCTGCTGCATGCGCTCGTGCGCAAGACGCTCGAACATTTCCGCGCGGGCATCGACTACACGTTCGCGATTCCGCGCCGCGCGCCGCGCTTGCGGCTCGCGTGCCTGTGGCCGATCGTGATCGGCCTGAAGACGCTCGCGCTGCTCGTATCGAATGACGCATGGCTCGACCCGGCACGCGCGTCGAAGGTGCGGCGCGGCGACGTGTATCGGATCATCGCGTATTCGTTGCCGCTCGCGATGTCGAACGGCGCGCTGCGTGCATGGCTCGATCGCCTGATCGCGGACGTCGAAGCGCGGCTCGCGGCTTGATGCGCTGCGCTTGCCCGCTCGTTCGCTCGCGCGTCGCGTGGTGGAATGGGGAACCGGAACGCGCTTTCCCATTTTTAAGGACCGTTTAATTTCAGGTCTGCTATAACGATCGCGTGGCTGGCCGGCGCGCCAGCCAGCACGCGGACGGTGGAATATTCGACGCACCGCCGCGCGCCGCTTGAAATTCGGCGCCGAGCCGCCATCTATGCGCCGATCGACTACGATCATCGGCAATCCGACAAAGAGGAAATCACGATGCGTCTTCTGCTCGCCTTGCTGCTGCCCTGGCTGCAGTTCTTCACGATCGGCCGCCCGTTCGCGGGCATCATCTGCCTGATCCTGCAAATCACGCTGATCGGCTGGCTGCCCGCCGCGATCTGGTCGGTGTACGCGCTCAGCCAATACAACACCGACAGGAAGATCGAAGAGGCGATCGGCCGGCGTTCGTAATCACGCGTCGTCGCGCGGCGCCTGCGCGGCGCGCGCGGCACACGAAGCGGATGCGCCGCGCTGTTTTCCAATACGTCGTCCCGTCCGCATCGGCGCTTCGATGTGGCTCCGTGAGATTGCCGTGGCGAAGAATCGTCGCCCAGCGATTTCATCGTGGCGACGCCGTTGCAATGCCGCTCGGCGCTGCGTCGTCGCACTACGGCAACGCGTTGCGACAAGCAGCGCGCTCGCCGCGCCTCGTCGCGGCTAGAGGGCGAGCCGCTTCCCGCACGACGCCGCATCGCGCGGCGTCGTCCCATCCCGATTGACTTTACTTCACGGCGAACAGCGTCGCGTACATGAACAGCTTGAACGCATAGCCGAGCGTCACGGCTCCCGCGACGCCGCCCATCCACAGCAGTCCGAACCAGATCCAGCCCGGCAGCCGCACGCCGCGCGCGACGGCGCGCGGCTCAGTGGTGGTAGTAATGCTGGTCTTCATGACGCACCTTTCCACGGAACACCCAATAACCCAACGTCGTGTACGCGAGGATGATCGGGAGGATGACGGCCGCGCCGATCAGCGTGAACGTCTGGCTTGAACGCGGCGCGGCGGCTTCCCACAGCGTCACGCTTTGCGGAATCGCGTACGGCCACAGGCTCACGAGCAGCCCGACGTAGCCGAGGAGCACGAGCGCGAGCGCGAGCACGAACGGCAAGGTGTCGTGGCGGTTGCGCACCGCGCGGCGCATCAGCACCGCGCACGCGGCGACGAGGAACGGCACCGGCAGCAGGCGCCAGAAGAGTCCCGACGCGAACCAGCGTTGCGCGATGTTCGGATCCTGCAGCGGCGTCCACAGGCTCACGATCGCGATGAAGCCGAGCAGCACGACGGTGAGCGGCCACACGACGCGATGCAGGCGGCGTTGCAGATCGCCTTCCGTCTTCGCGACGAGCCAGCAGCAGCCGAGCAGCGCATAGGTCGCGACGAGGCCGAGGCCCGTCAGCAGGCTGAACGGCGTGAGCCAGCCGAACGCGTCGCCGGCGAAGCGGCCGTTGTCGACCGGGATGCCTTGCAGGAACGCGCCGAGCGCAATGCCCTGGAAAAACGTCGCGCCCGTCGAGCCGCCGATGAACGCGAGATCCCACAGGTGCTTCGTGCGACGGGATTTCGCGCGAATCTCGAACGACACGCCGCGGAAAATCAGGCACACGAGCATGAAGACGAGCGGCAGGTAGAGCGCCGACAGCACGGTCGAATAGACGATCGGGAACACCGCGAAGAGTCCCGCGCCGCCGAGCACGAGCCACGTCTCGTTGCCGTCCCACACGGGCGCGACGGTGTTCATCATCAGATCCCGCTCCCGCTCGGCGGGGAAGAACGGAAACATGATGCCGATGCCCAGATCGAAGCCGTCGAGCACCACGTACATGAAGAGGCCGAGTGCGATGATCGCGGCCCAGACCACGGTGACATCCATTTGCTAACCTCGCTTGCTTTGGCTCGCCGGCTTCACGCGGCGTCGATCAACTGGTTCGCGGCCGACAGCGGGCGGCGGGCGGTGCGCTCGGGGCGCGCGTCGTGCGCATCGTCGGGCGCGTCGTCCGGCAGCGCGGGGCCCTTGCTCATCAGCTTCAGTATGTAATAGGCGCCCGTGCCGAACACGAGGAAGTAGACGACCACGAACGTCATCAGCGATACGCTGACCTGCTGCATCGACAGCGGCGACGCCGCGTGCGCGGTGCGCATCACGCCGTAGACGACCCACGGCTGGCGGCCCACTTCGGTCGTCACCCAGCCGGTGAGCAGCGAGATGAAGCCCGTCGGCCCCATCGCCAGCGCGAACCTGTGGAACCACTTCGCTTCATAGAGGCGCCCGCGCCGACGCAGCAGCCAGGCGGTGGCGGCGAGGCCGATCATCGCGAAGCCGAGCCCGACCATCACGCGGAAGCTCCAGAACACGATGGTCGAGTTCGGACGGTCTTGCGGCGGGAACGATTTCAGGCCGCGAATTTCGCCGTCCCAGCTATGCGTGAGGATCAGGCTGCCGAGATGCGGAATCGACACCGCGTAGCGCGTGGTTTCCGCCTTCATGTCGGGGATGCCGAACAGGTTGAGCGCGGTGCCGCCTTGCTCGGTTTCCCACAAGCCTTCGATCGCGGCGAGCTTCGCGGGCTGATGCTCGAGCGTGTTGAGGCCGTGCTGGTCGCCGATCACGGCCTGCAGCGGCGCGAGCACGAGCAGCAGCCACAGCGACATCGAGAACATCTTCTTCACGGCCTTGTCGCGGCGGCCCTTCAGCAGGTGCCATGCGGCGGTCGCGGCGACGACGAGCGCGGCGACGATGAACGCGGCGATCGCCATGTGCGCGAGCCGGTACGGGAACGACGGATTGAAGATGATCTCGAGCCAGTCGGTCGGCACGACCTGGCCGTCGACGATCTCGAAGCCCTGCGGCGTCTGCATCCAGCTGTTCGACGCGAGAATCCAGAACGTCGAGATCAGCGTGCCGATCGCCACCATCAGCGTCGCGCCGAAGTGCGCGCGCGGGCTCACGCGATTCCAGCCGAACAGCATGATGCCGAGGAAGCCCGCCTCGAGAAAGAACGCGGTCATCACTTCGTACATCAGCAGCGGGCCGGTGACGGAGCCGGCGAAGCTCGAGAAGCCGGACCAGTTCGTGCCGAACTGATAAGCCATCACGACGCCGGACACGACGCCCATGCCGAACGCGACGGCGAAGATCTTCGACCAGAAGAGACAGAGATTTTTGTAGTACGCCTTGCCGGTCTTGAGCCAGCGGTATTCGAGCACGGCGATGAAGCTCGAGAGCCCGATGCTCAGCGCGGGAAAGACGATATGGAAGGAGACTGTGAATGCGAACTGCACGCGGGCCAGATCGAGGGCCGAAATAGCGGTTTCCATGCGAGTAGACCGAAGCTGACGACGCCCGCCGGCGGGCTGCCGGCGGCCCCTGCGCCGCGTGTGCAAGGCCGCGGCTGAAGAGTCGGTTCGGAGTATGGGCCGCCGTGTTGCGGTGCGAAATGTGCCAACTCGTCGCAGATGTCCAGCGCGCGGGCGCGGTTTGTCGATCTAAATCGTTGATTGGCATCAAGTTTGGCGCGCTTTTGTGTGGTAACGCCCGGCGCGGCGGGTTGACGCGCCTGCGGCAATTCACCGCGCTGCAAGCGCGCCGCGTCCGGAACGGCAGCCGGCGCATCGCGTGCGCCTTTGTTGCCGGACATTACCGCGTAACGAAAGCCAGTGTCGCGAGACGGTTCGAGCGGCCCGTTTCGTCACGTATGTAACGTACGGCAAGACCGCTCGCCGCCGCGTGCGTTGAAGCCGCCGCGCATTCGGCATAGCGTGCTCATGTCGAAATCCGGCGCGGGACGATCCCGCGTCGAAGTGGCGGAGAGACATGTGAGCAACTTGAAGATCGTGTTCAGCGTCGCGGTCGCGGCGGCCGCGTGCGCGAGCGGCGCCGCGCAGGCGGCGCGGGTGGGCGTCTACATCGGGCCCGGCTACCCGTACTACTACGCGCCCGTGCCGTATTACTACTATCCGCCGCCCGTCGTGGTGGTGCCGGTCGAGCCCGCGCCGCCGCCGGAGTACATCGAGCAAGGACAGGGCGAAGGCCGGGCGGGCGCGGCCGCCCCTGGGCGCGGCGACGGCTTCTGGTACTACTGCGACGCGTCGCACGCCTATTACCCGAACGTGAAGCAGTGCGCGTCCGGCTGGCGCAAGGTGCCGGCCCGGCCGCAATAAAAGGATGCGACGAAGATGACCAATCCGATCGATCACTATGCGAGGCGGGCGCTGCTCGTCGCATCGGCGGGCCTGTTGAGCGCGTGCGCGGTCGTGCCGACGGGGCCGAGCGTGATGGCGCTGCCGGGCACTGGCAAGACATTCGACCAGTTCCGCGCCGACGACGCGAATTGCCGGCAGTTCGCGTTCGAGCAGGTGGGCGGCGTGAGTGCGAACCAGGCATCGACGGCGAGCGCGCTCGGCAGTGCGGCCGTCGGCACCGCGCTCGGCGCGGCGGCGGGCGCGGCGTTCGACGGCGGCCGCGGCGCGGCGGTCGGTGCGGGGGCGGGGCTGCTCGCGGGCAGCGTGCTCGGCGCGGGCGCGGCTCAGGGTTCCGCATACGACGTGCAGCGCCGGTACGACTACGCGTACCTGCAGTGCATGTATGCGGCGGGCGATCGCGTGCCGGTGCCGGGGCGTGTCCGTCGCGGCTATGACGGCTACGGCGGCTACGAAGGCGGAGGGTACGCGCCGAACACGCCGCCGCCGCCGCCCGGTTCGCCGCCGCCTCCGCCGCCCGGCGCGTATTGAGCGTGCGCGGCGCGCGCCCCGAGGCGGCGCGCCAAGCCGCGATCGTTTGACCTGCCGGATCGGCGTGCGCTCCGCCGCGCGGCACGCGCTGCAGTCGGGAGCCGGATTGCGTACACTCGGGGTTCCGCCGCCCCGCGTCGGGGCGGCGCTTCTTCGACCTGACGACTCGGACGGAACCCCGAATGATCGATTTACGCAGCGATACCGTGACGCGCCCGAGCGCACCGATGCTGGCCGCGATGACGGCCGCCGAAGTGGGCGACGACGTATGGGGCGACGATCCGACCGTCGCGCGCCTGCAAGCCGTCGTCGCCGAGCGCGCGGGCAAGGAGGCGGCGCTGTTCTTTCCGAGCGGCACGCAGAGCAATCTCGCCGCGCTGATGTCGCATTGCGGGCGCGGCGACGAGTACATCGTCGGCCAGGCCGCGCACACGTACAAGTACGAAGGCGGCGGCGCGGCGGTGCTCGGCAGCATCCAGCCGCAGCCGATCGAGAACGCCGCGGACGGCACGCTGCCGCTCGACAAGATCGCGGCCGCGATCAAGCCGATCGACGATCACTTCGCGCGCTCGCGCCTCCTCGCGCTCGAGAACACGATCGGCGGCAAGGTGCTGCCCGAAGGCTACGTCGACGAAGCGGTCGCCCTCGCGCGCGGCCGCGGGCTCGCGACGCATCTCGACGGCGCGCGTGTGTGCAATGCGGCGGTCGCGTCGGGCCGCACGATCGCCGCGCTGTGCGCGCCGTTCGATTCGATCTCGATCTGTTTTTCGAAGGGGCTTGGCGCGCCGGTCGGCTCGGTGCTCGTCGGCAGCCGCGCGCTGATCGACCGCGCGCACCGCTGGCGCAAGGTGCTGGGCGGCGGGATGCGGCAGGCGGGCGTGCTCGCCGCGGCGTGCCTGTACGCGCTCGAGCACAACGTCGAGCGCCTGGCCGACGATCACGCGAATGCCGAGCGCCTCGCCCGAGGGCTCGCGCAGATTGGGCCGGTGAAGGTGCTGTCGCAGGCGACGAACATGGTGTTCGCGCAGATTCCCGAAGCCGATTGCGCGCCGCTCGAAGCGTGGCTCAAGGCGCGCGGAATTCTCACGCAGATGCTGTATTCGACGCGCTTCGTCACGCATTGCGACGTGTCGCGCGACGATATCGATACGTTCGTCGCCGCGATGAAGGCGTACTTCGCATAGCGGGCCGGGGCCGCTCGGCGAAGCGGGTGCGCTCGGGTGGGCTGGCGGCCCGTCGTCGACAGGAGCGGCCGATAGCGCGTCGCGCCCCGCCGCTTGTCGGTAAGCGGACGCCGACGCCCACGCCGACGCCCACGCCGACGCCAACGCCAACGCCGACGCCGACGCCGACGCCGACGCCAACGCCAACGCCAACGCCAACGCCAACGCCCACGCCCACGCCCACGCCCACGCCAACGCCCACGCCCACGCCCACGCCCACGCCCACGCCAACGCCAACGCCAACGCCGACGTCAGGACCCGGCGCGCACGTGCCGGCCACGACGCTCGCCGCGACGCCCCCGACACGCCCGCATTCGTCGCGATGCCCGCCGGTCGCTCGCCTGCAAGCGCTCGACATCGGCTATGGCGAAGCTTCCGAAACCCGTTCCTGCACGTTCACGCAGTCAAGCCGACGGCGCGCGTGCCGTCACGTTCGCCACGCGCGCGCACGCTCAAGCGGATCGCAGCAGATCACGCGCGGCGTCGACGACGCGCGCCGACAGCGACTGCATGCTCGGCGACTGCACTTTCCACGCATGCCAGTAGAGTGCGACATCCTGCGGATGCGCCGGTGCGAGGTCGACCAGGCCCTGCTGGTCGAGCGGCCCGCCGCCGGCGAGCAACTCGGGCACCATCGCGTAGCCGAGCCCGTGCCGCACGGCGGCGAAGTGCGCATGCGTGCCCGGCACGTAGTGGCACGGAAACGCGCCTTCCGGCAGGCCGAGCTTGCCCTTCAGGAACGACAGCTGAAGCGCGTCGCGCCGGCTGTGCGCGACGACGGGCGCCTGCCGGGCGCTCGTGCGCGTAAGGCCGCGCGGAAACCAGCGCGCGGCGAATTCCTTCGACGCGAGCAGGCGATAGCGCATCGTGCCGAGCGGCGCCACGACGCAGCCGCGCATCGGCTTGCTCTCGGTCGTCACGCAGCCGATCACCATCCCGTTTTCGAGCAGCGCGAACGTGTAATCCTGATCCTCGACGAGCAGCTCGAACAGCATGCGCTCGCCCGCGAGCACCGACGTCAGCGCTGGCAGGAACCACGAGCCCAGGCTGTCCGAATTGAGCGCGATCGCGACCGCGATCGCCGAGCCGCGCTCGTCGGCGAGATCGGCTTGCAGATCCGCTTGCAGGAGCGCCATGCGGCGCAGGTGCTGCAGCACGCGCTGGCCGGCGGCGGTCGGCCGGCACGGCCGGGTGCGCAGCAGGAGCGGCGCGCCGAGGCTGGTCTCGAGCGCGCGAACCCGCTGCGTGACGGCCGAAGCGGTCACGTGCAGCCGCGACGCCGCCTGCTCGAAGCTGCCGGTATCGGCGACGGCGAGCAGCGCCGCCGCTTGTTTCGGATCGATCGTCATCTGTCGCTCGCGTCTTGCCGCCGGGAGAGGCGGCTTCCTAAATAAAATTTAGCGTAATCAACTTAGGCTAAATATTGTACCGACATCGAGATCCTCCCCGGACAATGCGCGCGTGCGCTTCGTGCACTGCAACATCCACGCGATGCCCGCATGCCGCATCTGTAAAGGAAGGATTTCGAAATGACCGATCACACGCCGAATTCGACGCCGGAGACCACGCCGACGCCACCGCAAGGGCCCGCGCCGCGGCGCCGCCGCTATCTCCGCACGCTGGCGGGCCTGCTGGTCGGCGCGGCGATCGCGGGCGGCGCGGTCGGCACGTGGACGCTGCAGCGCATCTGGACGCAGTTGCCGTCCGTCGAGCCGCTCGCCGTCTATCGGCCGGCGCTGCCGCTGCGGATCTTCTCGCGCGATGGCGAACTGCTCGCCGAATACGGCGTCGAGCGACGCGAGTTCGTGCCGCTCGAACGCATTCCGCCGCTCGTCCGGCACGCGCTGCTCGCCGCCGAGGATGCGCAGTTCTATACGCACGGCGCGGTCGACGTCGGCGGTCTCGCGCGCGCGACGTTCGCGAACGTCGTCACCGGCCAGCCGGGACAGGGCGGCAGCACGATCACGATGCAGGTCGCGCGCAACTTCTTCCTCACGCGCGACAAGGTGCTGAGCCGCAAGCTCGCCGAGATCCTGATGTCGTACAAGCTCGAACGCGCGTACAGCAAGGACAAGCTGCTCGAGCTGTACATGAACGAGATCTATCTCGGCGAGCGTGCATACGGGTTCGCGGCTGCCGCGTCCGTCTACTTCGGCAAGCCGCTCGATGCGCTGACGCCGGGCGAGGCGGCGGTGCTCGCCGGCTTGCCGAAGGCGCCGTCCGCGTTCAATCCGGTCGTCAATCCGGCGCGGGCGACCACGCGCCGCAATTACGTGCTCGGCCGCATGCGCGCGCTCGGTTATCTCGATGAAGCCGCGTACCGGCAGGCCGCAGGCGCGCCGATCGCACTCGCGACCACGCCGCCGCCCGGCATCGTCGCCGCGCCGTACGTTGCCGAGCGCGCGCGCCGGATGATGGTCGAGCGCTTCCACGACGACGCCTACACGCTCGGCCTCGATGTGACGACGACGATCGCGATGCGCGATCAGCGCGCGGCCGAGGCGTCGCTGCAGCGCGCGTTGTCGCGCGGCGGCCGGCGCGACGCGAAGGACGGGCTCGAAGGCGCGCTCGTGTCGGTCGACGCGGCGACGGGCGACATCCTCGCGCTCGCGGGCGGCGCGGATTTCGCGCGCAATGCGTTCGACCATGCGCTGCAGGCGTATCGGCAGCCCGGCTCGAGCTTCAAGCCGTTCGTCTATTCGGCCGCGCTGGAAAAGGGCATGTTCCCCGGCGTGCTCATCGACGATACGCAGCGCACGCTGTCGCGCGACGAAACCGGCGCGAATCCGTGGCGGCCGCGCAACTTCGGCAACAACTACGAAGGCTTCATTCCGGTGCGGCGCGGGCTGATGCGATCGAAGAACCTCGTCGCGGTCAGCCTGATGCAGGCCGCGCAGCCGGACTTCGTCCAGCAGCACGCGGCGCGCTTCGGCTTCGAGCCGCAGCGCAATCCCGCGTCGCTGCCGCTCGCGCTCGGCGCGGGCGCGGCAACGCCGCTTCAGGTTGCGAGCGCGTATGCGGTGTTCGCAAACCAGGGCGTGCGGATGGAGCCGCGACTCGTCGAATCGGTTCGGCAGCGGCACGGCGGCGTGCTGTTCGACGCGCAGCCGACGGCGGGCGTGCGCGCCGTGTCGGAGCGCAACGCGTTCGTGATGGACAGCATGCTGCGCGACGTCGTGCGTCACGGCACCGCGCGCCGCGCGCTCGCGCTCAAGCGCGTCGACGCCGCCGGCAAGACCGGCACGTCGAACGGCTCGAAGGACGTCTGGTTCGGCGGCTACTCGTCCGGCGTCGCGTCGGTCGTCTGGATGGGCTACGACGCGCCGCGAAGTCTCGGGCGCGCGACGGGCGCGTCGCTCGCGCTGCCGGTGTGGGTCGACTACATGAAGACGGCGATCGACGGCCGCCAGGCGATCGAGCGCACGCCCCCCGCGGACGTCGCGCTCGTCGACGGCGATTACGTCTACGCCGAATACGCGGGCGGCAAGTGCACGCCGGCGCTGCCGCCGTTCGTGCGCAGCCCGTTCGCATGCGACGCGACGCGACGCGCGTCGGCTGACGGCGACGCGCCGGCCGGCGTGGCGGCGGGCGCGCCGGCGCCGCCCGCCGTCGACGCGGCCGAGCGCGCGCGCGTGCTCGAACTGTTCCGTACGGAAGATTGAGCGAGGACACGCATGCATACGCTCTATTTGATCGCGATCGTCGCGGAAGCGATGTCGGGCGCGCTGATGGGCATGCAGCGCGGGATGGACCGGTTCGGCCTCGCGCTCGTCGGCGCGGTGACCGCGCTGGGAGGCGGCACCGTGCGCGACGTGCTGCTCGGCCGCTATCCGCTGACCTGGGTCGCGCACCCTGAATACCTGCTGCTGACGCTCGCCGCGGCGACGTTCGCGTCGATGACGGCGACGCACGTCGCGCGGCTGAAGTCGCTGTTCACGACCGTCGACGCGCTCGGACTCGCGGCGTTCTCGATCATCGGCTGCGACGTCGCGGCGACGGTGAACGATAGCCCGACCGTGATCGTGCTCGCGGGCGCGATCACCGGCGTCTGCGGCGGGATGCTGCGCGACCTGCTCTGCAACGAGATGCCGCTCGTGCTGCGCAGGGAGCTGTACGCGAGCATCGCGTTGCTGACGGGTGCGCTGTATGTCGGGCTGAAAGCGCTCGGCGCGGCGGGCGGCATCGCGACCGTCGTCGCGCTGGTCGTGGGATTCTCGGTCCGGATGCTTGCGGTGCGGCGCGGCTGGCGCTTGAAGGCGTTCCATACGGCCGACGCCGGCTGACGCCGGCGCCGCTGCCGCTCATGCGGGCACGATGACGGGCGCCGCGCCGTCGCCCGCGTCGACGAGCCGCACGCGAAATCCGTAACAGCGTTCGATCAGGTCCGGACGCAGCACGTTGGCGGGTGTGCCGTCGGCGACGATCGCACCGTCCGCGAGCATCGCGATGCGATCCGCGTGACGTGCGGCGAGATTCGGATCGTGGACGATCGTCAGCACGCCGATTCCCCAGTCGCGCGACAGGCGCCGAACCGTGTCAAGCAACTGATGCTGATGCGCGAGATCGAGCGCGGCGGTCGGCTCGTCGAGCAGCAGGTAGCGGGGCGCGCTAGCCGATTCGCCGGACGGCCAGAGCTGCGCGAGCACGCGCGCGAACTGCACGCGTGCGAGCTCGCCGCCCGACAGTGTCGTGACGTCGCGCGCGCGGAGCGTCGACGCGCCCGCGAGCGCCAGCGCGTGCGACGCGATATCGCTGTCTTCAAGCGCGAGCGCGCCGGTGCGGCGCGTGTGCGGATAGCGGCCGAGCAGCACGATTTCGAGCGCGGTGAACGGAAATGCGGGCTGCGACGCTTGAGGAAGCACTGCGCGCAACCGCGCGAGGTGCGGTGCGTCGATCCGGTGGAGTGGCTCGCCGTTCAGCGTGATGTTGCCGCGGACGGCCGCGCCGCGCGCCGCGCCGCCGATCCGCAAATCGCCCGCGAGCACCTTGAGCAGCGTGCTCTTGCCTGCGCCGTTGCGCCCGAGCAGCGCGGTGACGCAGCCGGGCGCGATCCGGATCGACAGGTCGCGAAGGATGACGCCGCCTTCGCGTGCGACGTGAAGACGATCGGCAATCAGCATGGCATTCGATTCGGTGTCGGTGCGCGGCTCGGCATGGCCGTTCGCGAAGCAGCGTGCGCGCTTGCCCCCGCGAGTGAGATCGAGATCGTTCCGGCGCGGCCGAGCGAGCGGCGTGTGCGCAGGCGCGCGAAGTTTCGACGATGAGATTCGGCTCGCAACGTCATGCTCCCAGTGCGCCGCGCCGTTTCCACAGCAGTGCGAGAAAGAACGGTGCGCCGATCAGCGCGGTCAGGATGCCGAGCGGAATCTCGGCCGGTGCGGCGAGCGTTCTTGCGGCGAGATCGGCGGCGACCGCGAGGAGCGCGCCGAGCAGCGCCGCGCCCGGCATCACGATCCGCTGATCGGGGCCGGCCGCGAGCCGCACGCAATGCGGCGCGACGAGCCCGATGAAGCCGATCACGCCGGTGCACGACACGAGCGCGCCGACGCACATCGCCGTTCCGACGAGCACGCGCCGCTTCACGCGTTGCACCGGCACGCCGAGATGCAGCGCCTCCGTTTCGCCGAGCTGCAGCGCGTTCAGCGCGTGGCGCTCGCACGCGAGCAGCGCGCAGCCGGCGAGCGCGAACGGCGCGACGGCGGCGATCATGCGCCATTGCGCGCCGCCGACGCTGCCGAGGCTCCAGAACGTCAGCGACCGCAACTGCGCATCGTCGGCGACGTAAGTGAGGAGACCGATCGCCGCGCCGGCGAGCGCGTTGATCGCGATGCCGGCGAGCAGCAGCAGCGGCAGTGCGAGCCGGCCGCGCGTGATAGCGAGCCGATAGACGAGCGCCGCGACCGCGAGCGCGCCGGCGAATGCGGCGGCGGGCAGGAAGCCGAGCGCGACCGGAGCGGCGGCGACGAGCGGGCCGAGCACGATCAGCGCCGACGCGCCGAGCGCCGCGCCGCTCGACACGCCGATCAGGCCCGGATCGGCGAGCGGGTTGCGAAAGAGCGCCTGCATCGCGGCACCCGCTGCGCCGAAGCCCGCGCCGACGAGCAGCGCGAGCACGACGCGCGGCGCGCGGATGTCCAGCAGCACCGCGCGCGCCTGACGCAGCGCGGGATCGCTCGCGAGCCGTGCGTCGGGCGCGACGAGCGCGCCGAACAATTGCGCGGGCGCGAGCCGGAATGCGCCGACACAGAGCGCGGCGATCGATGCGACGGCGAGTGCGGCGATCAGGATGGCGAGTGTCCACACGGCGCGCCGTCGGCGGAAGGCGGCGACGGTCGATGACGCGAATGCCGGGCGGCGCGCGGCAGGCGTCGGATCGACTGACGGAGAACGGGCAGCGATGCTCATCGTGGAAGATCGAATGGGATAGATTGCGATTCCGTCGACGCACGTGCGAAGTGGCCGATATGCATCGCGTGCCGTACGGCGGCGGCTGCTTCGCAGCGCGCGAAACAGCGCGCACCGATTGCGTCGGATCGGACGGCGGCAGGCACGGCGGCAGGCACGGCGGCAGGCACGGCGGCAGGCACGGCGGCAGGCACGGCGACGAATTCAGGAAACCGAACGATCGCGAGCGATCGCCGCGCGACGCGGCTCGTCGCGGCGAATCGATGCGAGCATCGTCGATCTCGCATGCTCAAGCCAGCACGCGATTCAACCGGCGTTGCAACGCGGCGACCGCCTGCGGCAGACGCGGCCCGAAGCCGAGCAGGAACAGCGCGTCGAGCGAGACGACGCGCCGCGCGCGTCCGGCCGGCGTCGCGGCGAAGCCGGGCGTCGCGAGCAGCGCATCGCGTCCGCCGACCGCCTCCAAGCCCTCGTCCGAGATCAGCACGACATCGGGTGCCGCCGCGACGAGCGCTTCGGCGGTCAGCGGCTTGTAGCGATCGAATCCCTGCATCGCGTTGTGCGCGCCCGCGTAGCGGATCATCGCGTCGGCGGCCGTCTGCTGGCCGGCGACGAGAGCCTGGTTGCCGGTGTGATTGAGCACGAACAGCACGCGCGCGGGCGTGCGCTGCGACGCGCGGGGCGGTGCGGCGTCGACCGCCGCGCGCGCCGCGAGCCAGTCGCGATCGAAGCGCGCGAGCAGCATGTCTCCCGCGCTCTGTAGCGAAAGTGCCTGCGCGATTCCACGAATCTTGCGGCGCACGGATTCGACATCGTGCGCCTCGTCGAATGTCGTGACGGTAACGCCGGCGTTCTTCAGTTGCGAGAGCGCGGCGGGCGGTCCGGCCTCCGCCGACGCGAGCACGAGATCGGGCCGAAGCGACAGCAATCCCTCCGCGGACAACGTGCGTTGATAGCCGATCTTCGGCAAGCGCCGCGCGGCGTCCGGGTATGTGCAGGTGGTGTCCGTGCCGACGAGCTCGTAGCGCGTGGTTCGCGCGCCGCCCAGCGCATAGATCGTCTCGGCGAGCGCGCCGCCGACCGCGACGACGCGCTTCGGCGGCGCACTCGCCGGCGCGCGCGCGAACGCGCCCGGATGCGTGGCCGCGAACACGAGCGCGCCCGTGCCCGCGAGCCATGCGCGCCGGCGTGCATCGATGCGCGACGACTTGCTCATCGCGCAACCTCGGTATCGGTCATGCCGGGGACGTTTGCCGCGCGCGTCGCGCTCGCGGCATCGATCGTCGGCAGCGCGCCCACCAGCTCGCGCCAGCCTGCCAGCTCCGGCTGTCCCGGCTTGCGTGCGCCGAACAGCATCGCGATGTTGTCGCCCGCTGCGTCGAACAGCTCGACCGACGTGACGATGCCGTCGCTCGTCGGCTTTCTCACGGCCCACGCGGACGCGACGAGATCCTCGCGCAGATGCAGGTTGAAATCCTCGTCGAGCACGTTGATCCACGCACCCATCCGGCGGATGTTCGTGACGGGGCCGGTATGGATCTGGATCATCCCGCGATTGCCGACGAACACCATGATCGGCAGCCGCGTCTGCGCGGCGCGTTCGAGCACGCGCCGCATCGCGTCGGTCGCGACGCGATGCGCGCGCGTCGTGCCGGCGAGC
This sequence comes from Burkholderia sp. ABCPW 14, assembly GCF_001523835.1. Lineage (NCBI taxonomy): Bacteria > Pseudomonadati > Pseudomonadota > Betaproteobacteria > Burkholderiales > Burkholderiaceae > Burkholderia > Burkholderia sp. ABCPW 14. The sequence continues at coordinate 165,252 of NZ_LOVS01000147.1, forward strand.
CGCAGCGCCTGCGTGCGCGCGACGCCGAAGCGGCGCACGACGCCATGGAACTGGTGCGTGTCGGTCATCGCATCCCATGCGTCGCGCAGGGCCGCCGCGTCGATCTCGCCGTCGGGCCGCTCGACGAACGCCGGGGGTGCGGGCTCGACCGCGAACACGGGTGATTGCACCGGCATCCGCCAGCGCGACACGAATGCGTCGAACGCGTCGTGATCGCTGTGCTTGCGCAGATAGACCTTGTGCACCGCGTCGCCTTGCGCGTCGAAGAACTGCAGGCTCTTCATCACGCCGTGCGCGGTCGGCTCGTAGACGGCGAAGCCCGCCGCCCAGTTGCGGTAGAAGATCCGCAGATCGATCGCGCCGAGCGCGAGCCCGACCGGGCCGTCATGGCTCATCTGCTCGAACACGCCATCCTTCTCGTGCACGGCTGCCGCGTTGCGCGTGAGCGCCATCACGCCGCCCAGGCGCGGCATCTCTTCGAACAACTCGACGAAGCTCGGCTCGAGCCGCACGACGCGCTCGCCCGCGAACGCCGCGAGCGCCTCGCCTTCGCTGATGCCGAGCAATTGCGCGACGTCGCGGTTGCGCAGCTTGCGGGTTTCCTTCAGGTGGAGGAACGCATCGCGCAGTTCGTCCGGCGCGAGCGCGCGGTTCGACGAAGAGGCGGGAGCGGCGGTGTTCATCATGTCGGAGATCCTCGATTGCCGGATTGGGCGGAAGGGAAAAAGGCGTGCGGGCCGCATCAGAAATCCACCTTCATGCTGACCGCGACGCTGCGGCCCGGAGCGGTGTATGCGTCGAGCACGTTCGAATCGGCGGCGATGCCGCGCACGTCCGACCAGTTCCAGTACTTGCGGTCGAACAGATTGTGAATGCCGAGATAGGCGCTCACATGCTTGTTGAAGCGATAGCCGCCGCGCAGGTCGACGACGAACGACGACGGCGGCGTGAAGCAGCTCTTCTTCTGGCATGCGTCCGACGACACGTCGCGGCCGCGCTTGCCCGCCTGGAACAGCAGGTCGGCCTGTGCGAACCAGCGCTCGCTCGGCTCGTAGCGCACGCCGAACACGGCGGAAAACGGATTGACCGTGTCGAGCGGCTCGCTCGCCGCACCGTTGTCCTGCGTCGTGCCCTTCGTGAACGCCATCGCGGTCTTCAGCGTGAAGCCGTTCGGCATCACCCATTCCGCCCGCCCTTCGAAGCCGTGAATGCGCGCGTTCGCGAAGTTCACGTACTGGAACACGAGCGGATCGTTCGGCCGGGCGCTGCCGCCGATCGTGCGCTGCGAGATGAAGTTGCGATAGCGGCCGGTGAAGGCGGCGACGCTGTAGCGCATCGGCCCGTAGCCCGTGCCGAGCGTGCCGCGCAGGCCCGCTTCGAACGTGTCGCTCGTCTCGGGCTTCAAGTTCGGATTCCCGATCGACGTGTAGCCGTACAGCGGATTCGAGAAGCTGTTGTTGACCTGATCGGGCGTCGGCGTGCGGAAGCCGTGCGCGTACTGCACGTACGGAATCAGCGCGGGCGTCACCTCGTACAGCACCGACACGCGCGGCGACAGCTCGTGATCGCTCGAGCTGACCGTCTTGCCGGTAAAGAGCGGATCGCCCGTCGTCGGGCTCAGCCGATATGCGTCGAAGCGCAGGCCCGGCGTGACGAGCAGCTTGCCGAAGCCGATCTGATCCTGCACGAACGCGCCGAACAGCGTGTAGTCGGTATCCGGAAACGCCTTGTTCGGGAACGATTCGCCGGGACTGGGAATGGTGCCGTCGCGCAGGCTCTTGATGCGGTCGATGCTGCCGTCGACGCCGTACAGCAGCTTGTGCGCGAGCGGTCCGGTCGAGAAGCCGCTCTCGGCGAATGCGGCGCCGCCGAACGCGCGCTCGCTGTAGTGATTCGAGCGCGAACGCGACTGCAGGCTGCCGCCGCGCGTCTCGAACGAGTCCTGATCCTGTTTCGACTCCTGATAGTAGAACTGCACGTGCGCGGTCTGGAACCAGCGCGCGGCGTCGTCGCGAAAGTCGTAATCGATGCTGAAGCGGTTGCGCTCGAGCTTGTCGTTCGCGGCGAGGCCGAGCGTCGCCGGCGGGTTGATCGCCGACAGCACGTTCGTGTCGATCCGGCGCCGCACCGTCTCGGCGGTGAGCTTGAACGTGTCCCGCGACGTCGGCGTGATCGTCAGCTTGCCGAGCAGCGATTCCGTATAGATATCCTGAGGATTCGCGGTCGTGCGTTTCGTGCTCGCGGAGTTGTCGTCGCCGTGCGTGTCGGCCTCGTGGCCGCGGCGGCCCGACGCGATCAGCATCCCCTGCACGCGATCGTTGCCGGCGGCGGCCGACACGGTCGCGCCGACGCTGCGGTCGACCGAATCGTAGCTCGGCCGGAATGAGAAGTAGGTCTTCTTGCGATAGATCGACAGCAGATCGGACGGATTCTTCGTGATGAAGTTGACGGCGCCCGTCAGGCCATCGCTGCCGTATAGCGACGATGCCGGGCCGCGCAGGATCTCGATGCGCTTCAGCGTATCGAGATCGGCGTAGTCGCCGCGGCCCGCTTCGAGCGGACCGAACGAGAACGCGCTCGGCAGCCGGATGCCGTCTTCCATCAGCAGCACGCGGTTGCCCTCGAGGCCGCGAACATTGATGCTCGAATCGCCGTCGCGGCCGCCGCCGAGCGCGGCGGTCGCCGGGCGGTACGCGGTGCGGCGCACGGTGACGCCCGGCTCGTAGCGCAGCGCGTCCTTGATGTTGTCGGCTTGCTGTTCTTCGAGGTCCGAATCGGTGATCACCGACACGCTCGCCGCGGTGCGGCTCGCCGCCGAAGCAGTGCGCGTGGCGGTGACGGTGATCGGGTCGAGCGCATGCGCGTCGGTGCGCGCGGCCGCGATCGTTGCATGCGGCGCGGATGCCGCGGACGGCGGTGCGGCGACGGCAGCAGGTTCGGAAGCGGCGCTTGCGGCGCGCGCGGCTGCCGCATAGATGCCGAAAGCGCCGAACAGCGCGGCGCGAATTGGCCGCCGCGCCAACAGAGGTTGATGCACGGTTTGGTCTCCCAGTGACGAATTAGCCCGGAGGCTGGCTGGGTGACGCGTGCACCTGGCTGGCGCCCGCGCGCCGTTCACGGCGCGGGCAGGATGAAAGGAAATGTTCGTTGAAACGAATGGAGAGTGTAATTGAGAATCATTCGCAATTCAATTGGAGAAAGCGACTTGCGCGCCGCGCGGGAAATCGGCGGATGTGGCGTGCATGGCCGCGCCGCTTGGACTCTGCGGCGACATTGTTCGCAACTAACGGTCCGCCTCGATCGACGCCTTCAAGGATGCGCGCGCGCGGGCGCTGCATGCAGCGCGAGCCTGAACGGCGCCCGCCTGCGGCGGGCGAGCAAGGATCGCGATGCGGCCATCCGGCGTGATTTCGCGCCGACAGCGGGTGAGTCGAGCGTCGACGATCGGCACGTATCCGTCCGTCGTCCGCGCGCACCGACGCGGCGCGCGACGGTGCGGCCGGCGCGCGTTTTCGCGTCTCACGCCATCGACTCGAGCCGAATCAGCAGCTTGCGCACGTGCGCCAGAAACGCCTCGTGCGCTTCCCGATCGCGGGGGGCGTCGAGATGCGACGTTTCCGCGAGCTGGATCTGCCGGTCGAATTCGTCGGCGAGCGTTTGGCGCGTCTCGAGCGCAAGCGCGCGAATCAGCGAGACGAGCAGCAATTCCTGAGCGTGAAGCATGCCGGACAGCGCCTGGACGTTCATGCCGACCTCCGTCGAAGAAGGGAAAGCAGCGCGGCGGGATCGCGGGCTGCCCATCTCTTCATACTAGGTCCGTCGCGCGCAAAAGCCGAGTTCCGCGCGCATTCGTCGCGTTCGGGGGGCCATGCGCTCAACGCAACCCTGCACGCGTCGCGTCAAGCGCGCCCGCACTCGCTCAGCATCCACGCGCGCAGACGCCGCAGCGACTCGCTCGTGTCCAGCCGTTCCGGCGCACAGCACAGATAGTGGCTTTGCTCGTCGACGTCGACAGGCGCGTCGAGCGGCTGTGCGAGCGTGCCGGACGCAAGCTGATCGCGAATCAGGAATGCCGGGACGAGTGCGATCCCGAGCCCCGCCAGCGCAGCCTGGATCAGCACCGAGTACTGCTCGAAGCGTGGGCCGGCGAGCGCGTTCATGTGCGCGACGCGATGCCGGTCCGCCCACGCGACCCACGCGCATTCGGCTTGCTCGTGCACGAGCCGCGGCGCGGCCGCAACGTCCGCCGGCGCGCGCAGCGCGTAGCGCTCGGCGAATTCCGGCGCGCACACCGGCACGAACGTGCGGCCGTCGAGATAGTCGCACTGGACACCTTCCCAGCGGCCGTCGCCATAGCGGATCGCCGCGTCGAGTCCGAACGGGAACGGGTCGCCCGGCGCGAGATGGCGGCGAAAGCTCAGCGTGACGTCGGGCGCGGTCTCGAGAAAGCGCGGCAGGCGCGGCACGAGCCATTTCGTCGTGAACGTCGGCACGCTCGCGATCGTCAGCAGATCGCTGTCCTCGCGCGCGCTCAGCAATTCGAGCGATGCGTTGCCGATCTCGCGCAGCGGTCCGCCGACGCGCGCCTGATAGACCCGGCCCGCGCGCGTGAGCGTGAGGTTGCGGCCTTCGCGGACGAACAGCTTCACGCCGAGCAGCGCCTCGAGGCTCGCGATCTGCCGGCTGACCGCGCTCGGCGTCAAGCCGAGCTCGCGCGCCGCGTACGAAAAGTTCAGATGTTTCGCAGAACTGGCGAATGCGTGCAGCTCGGCGACGTTCGGATACAGATGCTTCATCGCGAAGTGTTCCGTCGATGCAAAGAGCGATGCGGAGTTTGTACGTTTCTTTCATGACGGTGCCATGTCGCGCGGACAAACTGGCGGCCGTCACAACGATGCGCGAAACGCCTGTTCCGACGGGCTTCCCGCGTGCCGCCGCCTTTCGTCGCCAACGGGAGCAGTCATGCGCTCATCCACCGCCCCGGTGCTCGCCGGCGGTATTCCGATTCGTCGCAGCAGCAAAGGCCGCTCGTCGTTCGGCGCCGTCGTCGTCAACGGCATCGTCGCGCTGTTCGCGCTGTATCTGCTGATGCCGATCGTGCTGCTGCTGATCGGCTCGGTCGGGCAGAGCTGGACGAATACGCTGCTGCCGGTAGGCTTCACGTGGCGCTGGTTCGCCGAGCTGGCCGCCGATTCGAGCTTTCGGCGCGCGTTCGGCGTGAGCTTCGTCGTCGCGCTCGCGTGCTGCGGGCTCAACGCGATCGTCGGCGTGCCGCTCGCCTACGCGCTGCACCACCGCGCGCAAGCGGGACGCGGCATCGCCGCACGCGTCGTGATGCTGATGCCGATCGGCGTGCCGGCGCTCACGCTCGGCTTCGGCTACATCGTGATCTTCGGCGGCGACGCACTGCCGTGGCTCGGCACGCTGCCGCTGATGATCGCCGCGCACGCGGTGCTGACGCTGCCGTATTTGCTGCAGACGCTGCTGAGCGACCTGCGCCATCTCGATCTCGCGAAGCTCGAAGCTTGTGCGGCGACCCTCGGCGCACCGCCGCTGCGACAGTTCTTCACGATCGTGGTGCCCAATTTGCGACAGAGCCTGTTTTCCGGGCTCGTGATGGTGGCCGCGCTGTCGATCGGCGAATTCCAGGTATCGAACCTGATCGCGGGCTTTCGCTATCGCAATTTCCCCGTCGTGCTGCTGCAGGCGTTCTACGGCGCGTCCGGCATCGCCTGCGCGGCGACTGTCGTGCTGCTCCTGCTCGCCGTGCTCGCGACGCTCGCATCGATCCACACCGTGCAACGACTGAAGTGAAGCCATGAGTCTCGAATTCGACAACGTCAGTTTCAGCTACCCCGGCGCGGCGCACGGCGTCGACGCCGTCACGCTGCACGCGCAGCCCGGCGAACTGCTCGCCGTGATCGGGCGCAGCGGCTCCGGAAAATCGACGCTGCTGCGCCTGAGCGCGGGCCTGCTGAACGGCTACGGCGGCCGCATCGCGATCGGCGGCGCCGACGTGGCCGGCGTGCCGGTATGGCGACGCGAAGTCGGCATGGTGTTTCAGCAGTACGCATTGTTTCCGCATTTGTCCGTCGTCGACAACGTCGCGTACGGCCTGCGCATGCGCGGCGTCGCGGCCGCCGAGCGCAGGCGGCGCGCGCTCGAGATGCTCGAGCGCGTGGGCCTGGCCGCGCATGCGGCGCGCAGCACGACGCAACTGTCGGGCGGCCAGCAGCAGCGCGTCGCGCTCGCGCGCGCACTCGTGATCGAGCCCGCGGTGCTGCTGCTCGATGAGCCGCTCGCCGCGCTCGATGCCGGCATCCGGCATCAGCTTCGCGACGAGATCCGCGCATTGCAGCGCGCATGCCGCGCGACGACGCTGTTCGTCACGCACGATCAGGACGAGGCGCTCAGCATGGCGGACCGCGTCGCGATCGTCGACGGCGGGCGCGTGCTGCAGGTCGGCACGCCGCGCAGCCTGTACGAGCGCCCGGTGTCGACGCAGGTCGCGCGCTTCATCGGCCACTCGACGATCCTGCGCGGCCGCGTGCGGTCGAGCGGCGCGGTCGACGTGCGCTTCGCGACGCTATGCGCGGACACGGGCGCGCATCGGCCGGGCGCCGAGGTCGACGTGCTCGTGCGTCCCGAGCACGTGGAGCCCGATCCGCCCGAGCACGGCGTGAACCGCATCGGCGGCGCGCTCGGCGAGGTCCGCTACTTCGGCGCGACGCATCGCTACGACTTCGTGCCGCACGGCGCGGCCGAGCCGCTCTTGTGCGAAGGCCGCGTGCTCGCCGCGCGCGGCATCGCGATCGAGCCGCGCCATCTGCTCGTACTGCCCGCGGCGACGGCCGCGCAATGATTGATTCGTTCAACGGAGATTCACGATGTTTGCAGGTCGACAATTGCTGACGGCGATGCGCCGCATCGCGCTCGTGTTCGCATTCGGTGCTTGCGCGACGCTCGCCGCGAACGGCGCGCATGCCGCGCCGCTCTATGCGGGCGAAGACGCACTCTATGCGAAGGCCGCCGACGAGGGGCTCGTCGTGTCGTTCGACACCGGCCCCGAATGGGCGAACTGGAAGGCGCTGTTCGCGGCGTTCCGCAAGCGCTATCCGAAGGTCGAGCTCACGTACAACGACATCGGCTCGGCCGCGACCGTCGTCGCGCTCGACAAGTCGCGCCGCCGTCCGCAGGCGGACACCGCGTACTACTTCGCGGCGTCGGCGCTCGAAGCGGCGGGCAAGGACGTCGTCGCGCCGTTCAAGCCAATCAACTTCGATCGATTGCCGTCCGTGTTTCGCGACGCTGACGGCCGCTGGTTCACCGTGCATTCGCTGGACGTCGCGTTTCTCGTCAACAGGAAGCTCGTGAAGAACGTGCCGCAGCACTGGTCTGATCTGCTGAAGCCCGAGTATAGGAATGCGGTCGTCTATCTCGATCCGCGCTCGACGGGGCAAGGGCAGGTCGTCGTATTCGCGGCGGCGTCCGCGCTCGGCGGCGGCGTCGACAATCCGAAGCCCGGCACCGATTTCTTCGGCAAGCTAAAGAATGCGGGCAACGTGCTGCGCGTCGAAGGCACGACGCCCTACGCGAAGTTCGTCAAGGGCGAGATTCCGATCCTGATCGGATACGAGAACGACGGCCTGAAGGCGAAGTACGCGGACGGCATGGGCGACGCGGTCGACGTCGTGATTCCGCAGGACGGCAGCGTGTCCGCGCCGTATGCGATGAGCCTCGTGAAGAACGGCCCGAACCCCGCGGCCGCGCAGCTCTGGCTCAACTTCGTGATGAGCGAGGCCGGCCAGGCGCTCTTCGCGCGCGGCTACGTGCGGCCCGCGGTGCCGGGCGTCGCGCTCGCGCCGGACGTCGCGCAGAAGATGCCGAACGCGCCGCAGGTGCGCCCGCTCGATGTCGCGAAGGCCGCCGCGCGCAAGGCCGAAGTCGACAGGCTGTGGTCGCAAGCGACGCTCGGCCAGTAAGGAGCGCGACGTGCAACGATCGTCTCTCGACCGCGGCTTATTGCGCCGCTTCGGCGCGGCGCCGGCGGGCGGGCTGCTCGCGCTGTTCTTCGTGCTGCCGCTCGCCGCGCTCGTGAGCGCGGCGTTCGCGGAAGGCGGCCGTGCGTTCGCCGCGGTGCTGCGCGATCCGCTCGTCGCCGACGCGATCGGCCGCTCGCTTGCGCTCGCGGTCGGCACGGGCACGCTGTCGACGTGCGTCGGCGTGCCGCTCGCGCTGTCGCTCACCGATCAGACGCCCGCGCGGCGCCGCTGGTCGCTCGCGTTGCTCGGCGTGCCGCTCGCGTTCTCCGGGCTCGTGATCGCATACGGCTTCATCCTGACGTTCGGCCGCGCCGGTTTCGTGACGACGCTGCTCGCCGGCCTCGGCGCGGATGCGGCGAAGGTGGGCGGCGTGATCTACACGACGTTCGGCCTCGTCGTCGCGTACGCGTACTACCTGATTCCGCGCGTCGCGCTGATGCTGTTCCCCGCGTTCGCGAATCTCGACCGGCGTCCGCTCGAAGCGGCGATGACGCTCGGCGCGAAGCCGTGGCGCGCGTGGCGCGATGTCGCGTGGCGCGAACTGTGGCCGTCGATCGCCGCCGCGTGGTGCCTCGTGAGCGCGATCGCGCTCGGCACGTATGGCACCGCGCTCGCGCTCGCCGGCACGCAGATCAACATCCTGCCGCTCCTGATGTACCTGAAGCTGTCCGACGGACAGACCGATTTCTCGCAGGCCGCCGTGCTGTCGATCGTGCTGACGGCGCTGTGCACCTGCGTGCTCGCGATGGGGGAATACGTTGCGCGACGACATCGTTGAATGCCCGTCGGAGGCGATGGCCGCGCTCGCGCGCGTCGCGCTGCGCCAGCAGGGGGCGCGGCGTCATCTGATGCCGGTCGGCCTGATCGGCCCGCGCGCCGCGACCGACGAGCAGATGCGCATCGCCGAGACGATCGCGCACGCGCTCGCCGCGACGGGCATCGCGATCGTCGGCGGCGGCAAGTGCGGCGTGATGGAAGCGGCCGCGCGCGGCGCGCGCCGCGCGAACGGCTTCGTGATCGGCCTGCTGCCCGAGGACGACGCCGAAGGCGCGAATCCGCATCTGAGCGTCGCGCTGCCGACGGGGCTCGGCATTACGCGCAATGCGCTGATCGCGCGCGCGTCGCTATGCCTGATCGCGGTCGGCGGCGGGCTCGGCACGCTGTCCGAGATCGCGCTCGGCTTGCAGTGGGGCAAGCCGGTTTTCACGATTTGCGATGCGCCGCAAGTGACCGGCGTCGAAAACTTCGACGCGCCGGATCTGTTGCTCGCGCGCGTCGCGCAATGGCTCGTCGATTCGGCCTAGCCGCGTCGAGGGTTGGGAGATGAAGCGCGTCATTCGTTTTGATTCAATCTGGCAGGAATCCTATCCATGAAAAAAGCGGCAGTGGCATTGTTGGTGACGGGGAGCGCATGCGTCGGCGCGCATGCGCAGGGCACGGTGACGCTCTACGGGATCGTCGACGCGGGGCTCGGCTATACGAGCGACCAGCGGGTCGCGCAGAGCAAGGGCGCGCTCGGCTCGCCCGTCAGCTACCGGAACGAGTCGAGCTACAGCTTTGCGAGCGGCACCTGGTCGGGCAGCCGTTGGGGGCTGAAGGGCAAGGAAGATCTGGGCGGTGGCCTCGCAGCGGTATTCCAGCTCGAGAACGGCTTCAACATCGGCACGGGCCAGGCCGGGCAGGGCGGGCGGATGTTCGGGCGGCAGGCGTGGATGGGGCTGTCGAGCACGCGCTACGGAACGCTCACGATGGGCCGCCAGTACGATCCGATCGTCGACTTCGTCGGCACGATCAGCGCGGGCACGTTCCTGACCGGCATGGGCGCGCATCCGGGCGACCTCGACAACATCGACAACCAGTCGCGCGAGAACAACTCGATCAAGTACGTGAGCCCGAAGTTCGGCGGCCTCACGCTGGGCGCGCTGTACGGCTTCGGCAATCAGGCCGGCAGCGTGAAGAACCAGAACACGTGGAGCGTCGGCGGACAGTACGTGAACGGGCCGTTCTCGATCGGTGCCGCGTACCTGTATGCGACGAACGCGTATGGTGCGAACGGCGGCGCGTGGACGGGCTCGTACGACGGCACGTTCGGTTCGTCGATCAACGAGGGCTACGCATCGTCGAAGAACATGCAGATCGTCGCGGCGGCGAGCACCTATCAGATCGGCGCGGTGACGCTCGGGCTGTCGTACAGCAACACGCAGTACAAGTCCGGCGCGTTCTCGACGTTCAACGGCACCGCGACGTACAACTCGATCGGCGGCACCGTGTCGTGGCAGGCGACGCCCGAACTGCGCGTCGCGGCGGGCTACGACTTCACGCGCGGCAGCTCGATCGACGGGCAGTCCGCGCCGAAATACCATCAGGTGAACTTCGCGTCGTACTACTACCTGTCCAAGCGCACCGCGCTGTATGGCCTCGTCGGCTATCAGAAGGCGAGCGGCAAGACGCTCGACCCGTACGGCAACGTCGTGAATGCGACGGCGTCGGTCGGCGACGTCGGCAACGGCATCTCGTCGGCGGGCGACACGCAGACGCTCGTGCGCATCGGCGTGCGTCACACGTTCTGACGCGTGGCGCGTCCGCGCGCCGGCCGCCGGGCGCAGGCGGCCGGCGCGATGCGTGCACACGCAGCGCGTTCAGTGCGTCACGTTCACCCGCATCTCGTTCAGCAGGTTGTCCGCGCGATCGAGATGATGCATTACCCACAGCATGTACCGGACGTCGACATGGATCGAGCGATCCATGTCCGGCTTGTAGTGCCAGCCCGAGCTCACGCCTTCCCAGGTGCTGTCGAAAGCGAGACCGACGAGCCGGCCATTCTTGTCGAGTGTCGGCGAGCCCGAATTGCCGCCCGTGATGTCGAGATTCGCGAGAAAGTCGACAGGCAGCGTGCCGAGCGTCGGCGATGCGAAGCCGTCGAAAGCGCGCGCGCGGATCGCAGCCAGTTGCGCGGCGCTCGCGTTGAACGGCTCGACGCCCGTCTGCTTCTGGGCGATGCCCTCCACGGTCGTGAACGGCGCATAGCGGACCGCGTCGCGCGGCGCGTAGCCCTGGACCGTGCCGAACGTCACGCGCAGCGAGCTGTTCGCGTCGTGATAGACGGGGTGGCCGCGCGACTGCTCGAACGCGATCAGCGCGGTCATGTAGCGGGCCCGCAGACGCGAATCGTCGGCGGCGATCGCCTTCTGTTCGCGCTCGTATGCGAGCAGGTCCGGCATCAGCGCATGCATCAGCACGAGCCAGCTATCGTCGCTCGCGGCGATTTGCGCGGGCGTCGCGTCGAGCCAGTGCATCCGCGCCGCGGTGTCGGCGAGCTTCGTGCCGCGATAGAGATCGGCGACCTTGCGCGCGAGCGCCGTATCGTCGGATGCGCCGGCGAGCCAGCGGTCGAGCGCGGCGAGCCGCTGGTCGGCCGGCAGCTTCACGTAGCGCTCGAGCGCGTAGACGAGGACCTGCTGATCGACGGCGGGGTCCATCGTGCGATCGACCCGCTGTTCCTCTCCGGCGATACGAATCTCGTCGCGCTTCTGATAGCCCGTTTCGCGTTCGATGTCGTCGGCCTTTCGCTTTTCGTCGGCGAGCCGGACGATCTTGTAGGATGCCTGATAAAGCCCGACATTCGACAGGAGTTCGCCGACGAAATTGCGCTCGCGCAGCCGCTTCTGCCGTTCGACGAGCTGCCGGAGCGCATCGAAATCGGCCTTCAGGCCTGCGCCGTCGAGCTTGCCGTGCGCCGGCCGCGCGGCGAGCCAGCGATCGAGCGCGGCCTCGTCGGCGCGCTTGTCCGCGAGTGCGGAGCTGTGCGCGAGCCCGTCGAGATTGCCCTCGAAGTTCTTCATCATGTTGTCGAGCCCGGCGACGCGGTTTGCGTAGCGCACGCCGATCGCCGGGTCTTTCCTGCTTGCCGCGGCGATGATCGCGACTTCGTCCTTCGCCATCCGGATTTCGGTCGGATAGCGCCAGTCGATCGCGTTCTGCAATTCGTCGGCAAGCCGATAGCGCTCGGTGCGCCCCGGATAGCCGGCGACCATCACGAAATCGCCCGCGTTCACGCCGCCCGGATTGATCGTCAGCCAATGCGCGGGACGATACGGCACGTTGTCCTTCGAATACGATGCGGCGCTGCCGTCCTTCGCGACGTACGCGCGCAGGAAGCTGAAGTCGCCGGTATGGCGCGGCCACATCCAGTTGTCGATCTCGCCGCCGAACTTGCCGATCGACAGCGGCGGCGCGTAGACGAGCCGCACGTCGCGGATTTCGCGCTGCCGGATCAACTGATAGCTGTAGCCGCCGCTGAACGTGTAGACGTCGCAGCGATAGCCGGGCTGTTCGCAGTCCCGAACGAGGCGCTTCTTCGCGGTGTCGATGGCGGCGTAGCGCGCGTAGCCCGCGATGCCGGGCGTGAGCGCCGCATCGATCTTGTCGGTGACGTCGCGGATCTGCTCGGTCACGTACACGCGCTGCGTCGGATCGGCGGGCAGTTCCTCGCCGCGCTGCCGCGCGAGAAAGCCGTTTTCGATCAGATTGTTCTGCGGCGTCGAATTGTATTGCAGCGCGCCGTAGCCGCAATGGTGGTTCGTGACGATCAGGCCGTCCGGCGATACGAACGACGCGGTGCAAAAGCCCAGGCTGACGACGGCGTCCATCGGCCACGCGGTCAGCGTCGACAGCTTGAGCGGGTCGAGCGTGAGGCCGCGTTGTTCGAGCGTATTGGCGAGACCGGGCAGTTGGGGCGGCTGCCACATGCCTTCGTCGGCATGGGCGGCGCTCGTGGCGAGCGCACAGGCGAACAGCAGGGAGCGTGCGGCGGACGATGCGGGTGACGCGGGTGATCGCATGTATTCCTCGGATTGTTCTTGGCATGCGGGCGTCGGCGCGCGGGTGGGCGCGCCAGCGGACGGTGCCGCGCGAGCGGGTATGTCGCAACGGCGGAAGCTGACGAAACGAATGCCGGGTGAAGCGCACGGCGAAACGCCGCGCGACAGTGTAGCGGCTGTGGCGGCGTTTTCAATTCTCGCTCGTCGATCGAGCGACGCGCCGGCGCGGCTGCGTTTCGGGCGATCCGGGACGCCGCGCCCGTTCGCCAGGGCGCGCCGGCGCGATTTCTTCCTATTCCGCCGTCGCCGTCTCGGTCGCCTGCGCGAGGCTCAGCACCGTCTGCGCGATCGATTGCGTCGTCGCCAGCGTGTTGATCACGCCGGAGCGCAGCGCGCCGAGGATGCCCGTCGCCTTCGTCGGCTCGCTCGCCGTCGCGATCACGTTGGGAATCCGCTTCAGGTCTTCGAGCGTGAGCCCGATCACGCGGCCGCGCAGCATCGTCGTCGCCGGGCGGCCGTGGATGTCGATGAAGTCGTAGCCCATGATGTCGCCGACCGCGCCCGCGCGCTTCGCCTCCGCCATCTCCTCGGGCGTGAACCAGCCCATCCGGACCATGTTGCTGTCTTCGAGAATGTCGCCGATCCCGACGAGCGCGATCGACGCGCGGCGCGCCTTGTCGAGCGACTGGCGCACGACGTCGTTCTCGAGCAGCGCGGTGAAGAGCTGCGGATCGTTGACGAGCGCGGGCGCATACAGCGTCTCGCTCTCGCCGCCGAAGCGCGCGGCGAGGCGGCGGCAGATGTGGTCGGCGTTCATCGTCTCGCCGCCGCGATACGAGCCGCCGATCGCTGACACGAACGAGCAGTTGCGCTGCGTCGTCGACACCGCGTGCCGCGACACCGCGCTCACGTTGCGGCCCATGCCGACCGCGACGATCGCGCCGTCGGCGAGCACGCGGTCGAGATAGCTCGCGACGAGGCCCGCGAGCAGTTCACGCTGGCTGTCCTGATCCTTGTGGTCGACCGAGATGATCGCGCGCTGGATTCCGAAGCGCGCGACCAGTTCCTGCTCGAGATCCTGCACCGCGCGCGGATGATGGCGCACGCGGATCTCGACGATGCCCTCTTCGATCGCGCGCTTCAGCAGCCGGCCCACCTTCGGGCGCGAGATCGCGAACTTCTGCGCGAGTTCTTCCTGGGTCAACCCGTCGACGTAATAGCACTTCGCGAGTTGCGTGAGTTCTTCGTTCGTCATGTCGTAGTGGAGTGGAGCGGCGCGCCGCGCGGCGTCATGAACCGCAGTGCGCGTCGTTCGGACCGGCCTGGGTGAGGCCCGTCCGGCGTTCGTAATCGGCGATCCGCTGCACCTTCGGCTGCGAGCGGCCGCCGTCGAATTCTGCCTTGAGCCACGCGTCGACGATGCTGTTCGCGAGCTCGGTGCCGATCACGCGCGCGCCCATCGTGATGATCTGCGCGTCGTTGCTGCGCCGCGCGCGCTCGGCCGAATAGGTGTCGTGGCACTGCGCGGCGCGGATGCCCGGCACCTTGTTTGCGGAGATCGCGACGCCGATGCCCGTGCCGCACAGCAGGATCGCGCGCGGGAACTCGCCCGCCGCGACCCGCTGCGCGACCTCGATCGCGATGTCGGGATACAGCACCGCCTCGTCCGCGCTGTGCGTGCCGAAGTCGAGCCACTCGACTTCGGGATGCTTCGCGCGGAGGTGCCGCTTGATCGACTCCTTGAGCGCGTAGGCCGCTTCGTCGCAGCCGATCGCCACTTTCATGGTGGACCTCCGGAGGGCAGTTGAGTGCGCAAATGTGCAATGCCGAGCAATTATAACGACCTGTCTGAACATTTGGCAAAGGGTGAAATTTTGCTCGTACGCTTGCTGTGCTCAGTAAATTCTATATAAATCAAAGCATTGATGATGATTCTGCGCTGATGGTAAGCGTTTACCAGTAATTGACACCCCAAAAAACCGATGATTACCATGCTGTCACGCTGTATCAAATCATCGTTAATGAACAAAAGTTCATTCGCCATCCGGGATACGACAGTGACTCCTGTTCTGCTTGAAGCAAGCCAGGTAGCGAAGCGGTTCAACGGCGTGAGCGCATTGCGTGACGGACGCTTGAGCCTCACGGCCGGCCGCGTGCACGCGCTGTGCGGCGGCAACGGCACCGGAAAATCGACGTTCCTGAACATCCTGATGGGGCTCCTGCGTCGCGACGAGGGCGCGATCCGGCTGAACGGCCGCGATGTCGATTTCGCGTCGCCCGCCGAAGCGCTCGCGAACCGGATGGCGATCATCACGCAGGAACTGTCGCCGGTGCCCGGGATGACGGTCGCCGAAAACCTGTATCTCGGCCGCGAGCCGACCCGTGCGCGCGTCGTCGTCGATTTCCGGACGCTGAAGCGCCGCGCGCAGGACCTGCTCGACCGCCTCGGCTTCGCGATCGACGCGGGCGTGCCGATGCATCGGCTGAGCCTCGCGCAGACGCAACTCGTCGAGATCGCGAAGGCGTTCAGCCACGACTGCCAGGTGATGATCATGGACGAGCCGACGTCGGCGATCGGCGAGCGCGAAACCGAGACGCTGTTCGCCGCGATCCGCAACGTCACCGCGCACGGCGCCGGGATCATCTACGTGTCGCATCGGCTGAGCGAGCTGTTCGATATCGCCGACGACTACACGGTGTTTCGCGACGGCGCGTATGTCGAGAGCGGCAGGATGGCCGACATCGATCGCGCGCATCTCGTGCGCGCGATCGTCGGCCGCGAGATGCCCGTCGTCGACAAGGCGCGCCGGCCCGCGCACGGCGAGCCGTGCCTCGCGGTCGACGGATTCACGCGCTCGGACGAGTTCGAAGCGGTGAGTCTCGACGTGCGGCGCGGCGAGATTCTCGGCATCTACGGGCTGATGGGCGCAGGCCGCAGTGAATTCCTCAATTGCGTGTACGGCCTCACGCGGCCCGATGCGGGCACGGCGACGCTCGGCGGCGAGCCGCTGCCGCAAGGCGATCCCGCGCAGGCGATCCGCGCCGGCATCGCGCTCGTCACCGAAGACCGCAAGGACTCGGGCCTCGTGCTGTCCGGCAGCGTGCAGGAGAACATCGCGATGGCCGCGTACCGGCGCCTGTCGCGCGGCGGCGTGATCCGGCGCGCGCTCGTGCGCCGCCTCGCGCAATCGATGGTCGAGCGGCTGCGGATCAAGGCCGCGTCGCTGCGGATGCCGGTGGCCGCGATGAGCGGCGGCAACCAGCAGAAGGTCGTGCTCGCGAAATGCCTGTCGACGGAGCCTGTGCTGCTGCTTTGCGACGAGCCGACGCGCGGGATCGACGAAGGCGCGAAACAGGAAATCTATCGGCTGCTCGATACGTTCGCGCGCAACGGCGGCGCGGTGATCGTCGTGTCGTCGGAGGCGCCCGAGCTGCTGTATCTGAGCGACCGCATCGCCGTGTTCAAGGGCGGCCGCGTCGCCGCCGTCTGCCCTGGAGACGGCGCCACCCAGGAATCCCTGCTCCACCTCGCTTCATGAACAAGACCATGAACACACAGACCCTGACCCGTCTCGAAGCGGCGCCGAAGCGCGTGAACGTCGCGGAGCTCGCGAGCCGTTTCGGCATCCCGATCATTTTCGTCGTGCTGTGCGCCGTGCTCGCATTCGCGAGCCCGTACTTCCTCACGTGGCGCAACTGGAGCGACATCTTGCGGCAGACGTCGATCAACGGGATTCTCGCGATCGGCATGACGTACGTGATCCTGACGAAGGGAATCGACCTGTCGGTCGGCTCAGTGCTTGCGCTCGCGGGAATCGTGAGCGGCCTCGTCGGCGCGGCGGGGCACGGGCTCGCGGCGTCGCTCGCGGTCGGCGTCGCGTGCGGCGCGGCGCTCGGCGCGATCAACGGCGTGACGATCGCGCGCTTCAACGTGCCGCCGTTCGTCGCGACGCTCGGCATGTTGAGCATCGCGCGCGGCGTCACGTACATCGTCAACGACGGCAGCCCGGTCGCGAACCTGCCCGACGATTATCTTTCGCTCGGCATCGGCAGGCTCGGCCCGCTCGGGATGCCGGTGCTGATCTTCGCGGCGGTCGCGCTCGCGTGCTGGTGGGTGTTGCGCTACACGACGTACGGCCGCTATCTGTACGCGGTCGGCGGTAACGAGAAGAGCGCGCGGACTTCAGGCATCGGCGTGCGCAAGATCGTGTTCTCGGTGTACGTCGTGTCGGGCGCGCTCGCCGGTCTCGCCGGGATGATTCTCGCCGCGCGCACGACGTCCGCACTGCCGCAGGCGGGCGTGTCGTACGAGCTCGATGCGATCGCGGCGGTCGTGATCGGCGGCACGAGCCTGTCGGGCGGGCAGGGCGGCGTGGTCGGCACGCTGTTCGGCGCGCTTTTGATCGGCGTGATCAACAACGGGCTGAATCTGCTCGGCGTGTCGTCGTATTACCAGCAGATCGCCAAGGGACTCATCATCGTGCTGGCCGTGCTCATCGACGTGGCCCGCAAACAGCCGCGCTGACGCAGCGCATTCCCATCCGGAGGAGACGACAATGCAAACACGAAACACCTGGCTCGGCCGCTTCGCGGCCGCAACCGTGCTCGGCGTGACGCTCGCGATCGCGGCGGCGGGCGGCGCGGCGCACGCGGCGAGCGGGCCGTACCGCGTCGGCGCGGCGGTGTACGGCATGAAAGGCCAGTTCATGCAGAACTGGGTGCGCGAGATCAAGGCGCATCCGGCCGTGAAGAGCGGCACCGTGCAGCTCACGGTGTTCGACGGCAACTACGACGCGCTCACGCAGAACAATCAGATCGAGACGATGCTCACGCAGCAGTACAGCGGCATCCTGTTCGTGCCGATCGACACGAAGGCGGGCATCGGCGTCGCGACGCGCGCGGCCGCATCCGACACGCCGCTCATCGCGTCGAACACGATGCTCGCGACGCCGAAGGTGCCGTACATCGGCAACGACGATGTCGAGGGCGGTCGTCTGCAGGCCGAAGCGCTTGCGAAGCAGATCGGCGGCAAGGGCCGCATCGTCATCATCCAGGGGCCGATCGGCCAATCCGCGCAGATCGATCGCGAGAAGGGCGAGATGGAAGTGCTCGCGAAATATCCGGGCATCAAGGTGATCGAGAAGAAGACCGCGAACTGGTCGCGCGCGGAAGCGATGAACCTGATGGAGGACTGGCTCAACGCGCATCCGAAGCAGATCAACGGTGTGATCGCGCAGAACGACGACATGGCGCTCGGCGCGCTGCAGGCGATCAAGAACCGCGGGCTCACGCCGAAGGACATTCCGATCACGTCGATCGACGGGATGCCCGACGCGATCCAGGCCGCGAAGCGCGGCGAGATCACGACGTTCCTGCAGGACGCGCAGGCGCAGTCGCAAGGCGCGCTCGACCTGGTGCTGCGGCAGCTCGTCGGCGCGAGCTACAAGCCGCAGTCGGTGATCTGGCAGCGCTACGCGAAGGATCTGAGGTGGGACGGCGGCACCGCCAAGCGCTACATCCTGCCGTGGGTGCCCGTCACGCCGGCGAATGCCGATCAGCTCTACAAGCAGGTCACGGGCGGTTGAGCGAGGCGGCCATGACGAATCTCTGGGACAGGGCGTTCGATCTGACGGGCCGCGTCGCGCTCGTGACGGGCGGCGCGGCGGGCATCGGGCACGCGTGCGCGCAACTGCTCGCGCAGCGCGGCGCGAGCGTCGCGCTCGTCGATCTGCATCCCGAAACGATGCGGATCGCCGCGACGCTGGAAGGCGGCGCCGCGCGCCACGCCGGCATGTCGCTCGACCTGCGCGACTGCTCGGCCGCGCAGGCGGCGGTCGAGCTCGCCGCGTCGCGCTTCGGCGGTGTCGACCTGCTCGTCAACAGCGCCGGCGTCGCGCTGCTCGACAAGGCGCTCGACGTTGGCGAGGCCGCGTGGGACGCGACGATGGCGATCAACGTGAAAGCGTCGTTCTTCATCGCGCAGGCGGTCGCGCGGCGGATGATCGCGGGCGGCAGAGGCGGGCGGATCGTCAATCTCGCGTCGCAGGCGAGCGTGGTCGGCCTCGACCGGCATGTCGCGTACTGCGCGAGCAAGGCCGCGATTGTCGGGATGACGAAGGTGCTCGCGCTCGAATGGGCGCCGCATGGGATCACCGTCAACGCGGTGTCGCCGACGATCGTCGAAACCGAGCTCGGCAAGAAGGCGTGGGCGGGCGAAGCGGGCGAGCGCGCGAAGCGCGAGATTCCGTCCGGCCGCTTCGCGCGGCCGGACGAGATCGCCGCACTCGTGCTCTATCTGTTGAGCGACGCAGCCGCGATGATGACGGGCGAGAATGTCGTGATCGACGGCGGCTATACCGTGCGTTGAAGCGGCGGCGGGCCGCGCGGCGGCCAGGCCGTCATCGTCGGGACAACCGACAGAAGATATAAGGAGACGTTGCATGTCGTCGATAGCCGAAGCGCCGCCGCAACGCGCGGCCACACACAGCGACGCGGGCGCGCTGCCCGCCACGATGCGCGCCGTGGTATGCCACGGTCCGGAGGACTACCGCCTCGAGCAGGTGCCCGTGCCGAAGCCGGGGCCCGACGAGATCCTGACCGCAGTCGAGCTCGTCGGCATCTGCATGGGCGACATCAAGACGTTTCGCGGCGCGCCGTCGTTCTGGGGCAACGCGGTGCAGCCGCGCTACGTGAAGCCGCCGATGATCCCGGGCCACGAGTTCGTGTGCCGCGTCGTCGCGCTCGGACCGGGCGCTGAGCGGCGCGGCGTGAAGGTCGGCGATCGCGTGATCTCCGAGCAGATCGTTCCGTGCTGGGGCTGCCGCTTCTGCGGCCACGGCCAGTACTGGATGTGCCAGAAGCACGATCTGTACGGATTCCAGAAGAACGTGCACGGCGCGATGGCCGAGTACATGATCTTCACGAAGGAGGCGATCGTCCACAAGGTGCCCGATTCGATTCCGTCCGACGAGGCGATCCTGATCGAGCCGCTGTCGTGCTCGCTGCATGCGGCCGATCGTGCGAACGTCGGCTTCGGCGACGTGGTCGTCGTCGCGGGCGCGGGCACGCTCGGGCTCGGCATCATCGGCGCGGTGCGGCTGCGCCATCCGAAGAAGCTGATCGTGCTCGACATGAAGCCGGAGCGCGCGGCGCTCGCGCTCAGGATGGGGGCGGACGAAGTGTGGAATCCGGGTGAAGAGAACGTGATCGAGAAGATCCGGTCGATCACGGACGGCTATGGCTGCGACGTCTATATCGAGGCGACCGGCCACCATCGCGCGGTCGGTCAGGGGCTCGCGATGCTGCGCAAGCTCGGCCGCTTCGTCGAATTCAGCGTGTTCAACGACGACGCGACCGTCGACTGGTCGATCATCGGCGACCGCAAAGAGCTCGACGTGCTCGGCTCGCATCTCGGCCCGTACATGTATCCGCGCGCGATCGAGTTCATCGGATCGCGCAAGATCGACGTGCGCGGCATCGTCACGCACACGTTTCCGCTGTCGCGCTTCGCGGAGGCGTTCGCGGTGATGGAGCGCGGCGAGCAATCGTTGAAGGTCGTACTGGAACCGCGAGGTTAATTGCATGAATCGTGTCATCAATCATCCCGACTACGTCGTCGAGGACATGCTGCGCGGCATCGTCGCCGCGCATCCGCAGCTCACGCTCGATGCGGACAATCCGCGCGTGATCGGCGTCGCGCAGCCGGCGCCGGGCAAGGTCGGCGTCGTCACGGGCGGCGGCTCGGGCCACGAGCCGGCGTTTCTCGGCTACGCGGGGCCGGGGCTCGTCGATGCGGTCGCGGTCGGCGAGATCTTTTCGTCGCCGACCGCGAAAAGCTTCGTCGACGCGTTCAAGCGCGCCGATCGCGGCGCGGGCGTCGCGTGCCTGTACGGCAACTACGCGGGCGACAACATGAACGTGAAGATGGCCGTCAAGATGGCGGCCGCGCAGGGCATCGACGTGAAGACCGTCGTCGCGAACGACGACGTCGCATCGGCTTCGCGCGACGAACGCGCGAAGCGGCGCGGCGTCGCGGGCGAGATCCTGATGTGGAAGGCGGGCGGCGCGCGCGCGGCGGCGGGCGGCAATCTCGACGCGGTGATCGCGAGCGCGCGGAAGGCGATCGACAACACGCGCTCGGTCGGCATCGGCCTGTCCGCGTGCACGATTCCGGCGAACGGCAAGGCGAACTTCCACATCGCCGACGGCGAGATGGAGGTTGGCATCGGCCATCACGGCGAGCATGGCGTGCGCGTGATGCGCACGGTGCCCGCGAAGGACATGGCGGAAATGATGCTCGACATCGTGCTGCCGGATTTCCCGCTCGAACGCGGCGAGGAAGTCGCGGTGCTCGTGTCGGGGCTCGGCGCGACGCCGCTGATGGAGCAATATATTCTGTATGCCGAAGTAGCGGAGCGGCTCGCGGCGGCCGGATTGAAGATCGGCTTTCGTCTCGTCGGCAATCTGTTCACGTCGCTCGAGATGATGGGCGTCACGCTGACGATCACCCGGCTCGATCACGAGCTGAAGCAATTGTTCGCCGCGCCGTGCAGCAGCATCGGCCTCACCGTGGGAGAACGCGCATGAACACCGCCGCCATTCAGCGCTTGCCGCTCGCCGACGCCGGTTTCGTCGTGCGCGAGCTCGTCGACGTGATCCAGCGCAACCGCGATCCTCTGTCGGAGATCGATGCGGCGATCGGCGACGGCGATCACGGCATCAACATGAGCAAAGGCTTCGGGCAGTGCGGCGCGCGGCTCGACGCGCGCGCCGCGACGAGCCTGCCGGATGCGCTCGACGTATTGTCGGCGTCGCTGATGGACGGAATCGGCGGATCGATGGGGCCGCTTTACGGCAGCTTCTTCATGGATTTCGCGGCGGCGCTGAAGGGGCGCGACACGCTCGATGCGGCGCTGTTCGGCGAAGCGCTGTCGGCGGGGCTTGCGGGCTTGCGGGCGATCAGCGATGCGAAGATCGGCGACAAGACGTTGATCGACACGCTCGCGCCCGCCGACGCCGCATTTCACGAAGCGCTACGCGCCGGCGACGATTTCCGGCACGCGCTCGCGGCGATGAGCGCGGCCGCCGAGCGCGGCAAGGAATCGACGCGCTGGCTGCAGGCGAAGATCGGACGGGCGTCGCGGCTCGGCGAGCGGTCGGTCGGCACGCTCGATGCGGGTGCGGTGTCGTGCTGCCTGATTCTGTGCAGCATCGCGAGTTCGATCGGCGCGCGGCTGAACTGACCGGATAGGCCGCTGCGACGATACGGCGGCGGGCGAGTCGAGCATAAACGGCAACTGGCAATCGGAGCGGCGATCGACAGTCGCCGGCATTGCGCAGGTGGCCCGAGCCTTGCAACCTGAGAGCCCTGGCTCTTGACTCGACTCGTTGCAATTCGAGCGCGGCGTTCGACATGCGGCATGCGATTCGCCGTCCGGAGTCCGCAAAGCCTGCAATCCGCGCCGCGATGCGCGCGCCCGCCGTCGCGTCAACGTGCGAGCGTTTTCCGAAAGAAGACCACCCGCTCGGTTTCGTCGAAGCCGAGTGCGCGATGCAGCGCGTGCGACGCGGCGTTGTCGAGCGGCGCGTCCGATGCGAATTCGGCGCAGCCGCATGTCGCGCCCCAGACAGCGGCGGCCGAGCATAGCGCGCGGGCGACGCCGCGGCGGCGCGCGGCCGGATCGACGAAGATGCCTTCGAGAAACAGCACGGGCGACGTGTCGCAGCCGTTCACGTAGTCGCGCCGCACGGCGACCTCGGCGAAGCCGAGCGGCGCGCCGTCCGGCGTCCACGCAATGAAGCACGCATGGCGGTTCGGCGCGTCGAGTTGTTGCGCGACATCGCGCGCGTGCTCGGCATCGTCCGCATGCGGCCACAGCGCACGGCGAAGCTGCCGCCACGCGAGGGCATCGGACGCCGCGGCGGCGCGGATCGTGAAGAGAGAAGTGGGGTGCGTCAAGTTGCCGCGCTTGTCGCGCGGGCTGCGTTCACCGCGTGCGCGACGCGCTCGACGAATTCGCGGTCGACGCTCATGACCGCCTCGCGCTTGCCGTCTGGCATGTCGACGATGAGGCGATGCGTGACGTCCTGCGTGGTCCATGCGAGATAGCCGACGACGATGAGCATCACGCCCACGACGAGCAGTGCGCTCGTGCCGAGCGTGCCTCCCGCGATCGCGGCGGCGACGCCGATGAGCGAGATCGACCACGGAACGATCTTGTTTTTCCTGACGGTGAGAACCTCGACGCCGCGGATTTCCCGCAGCGCGAAGATTTGCCCTGCGGCGGACAGGCTGTTGCGCGTGACCATGACGCCGCGTTCGTTGAAGGCGTTTTCCATCAAAGGGGGTGCGAATTGGAAAACGCGCAGCGTAGCAGATTTGACCGGAGCGTCAACAAGGTCCGATGACGCACGGCGTCGAAATCGGGGCAGACCGATGCGGGTGAACGGCAGGGAAGATCGGTAAGGACTGCCGGTTACGACGGCTGGACCGGATGATCGGGGCGGGATGACCTGCGAAGGCGGCTGCGCGACGCGGCGTGCGACCTCGGCTGGCAACTCCGGCCAATCGGCGAAAGAGAACGGAGAACGGACAAAAAACGACAGGAACGATCGGAAGCGGCTCATTCGGCGTGGGAACGCGTCGCCGTGTCGCGCGGGCGCAAGCCTCGCCGAGCGTGGCGGCGAATCGCGCCGGAGCGCCCGTCAGAACAGCGCGGCGCCGCCTTCGTACAGGCGCCCGGGCACGTGCGACGCGACCGCCTCGGCGATTTCCGCCTCGGTGCTCTCGGCCGGCACGATCCGGCGGCGCGCCGGCGCGTCGAGATGCATCGTCCATTCGACGAGCCGGTACGGGCGTCCCCACGGGCGCTGCATCGCGATCGACACGCGGCAGCTTTGCACCGGGAACGCGTGTGCGTGCGTGAGTAACGTGCGCAGGCCGCTGTAAACAGTATCTTCGACCATCGTTTCCTCCGATCCTGTCTTGCGTTGGACGGTCTGCGCCGCCGCAATCGGGATAAAAAAATGCCGCCGATGCTCAGGCGGCCAACAGGGGGGGTGTGAGCATCCTCTCAACCCAGAATTAAGCGAAACTTAAAAGCAGCAAAAAAAAGCGCCCCGCTCGAGGCGGGGCGCTTTTGCCGTAGTGTGCCGCGAGTTGTCGAGCGAATGCTCAGAACTTGTGGCGGATACCGACGCGCGCGGCGAACTGGTTCTTCGAACCCGTGCCCGACGTGTTGAAGTAGCTCGTGCTCGAACCGATCTGCGCCTGCAGGTTGTTGCCCGACGCTTCCTGGTAGATCGCGAGCAGGTACACGTCGGTGCGCTTGCTGAGCGCGTAGTCGAGCGCGCCGTTCACCTGGTTCCAGTGGCCCGAGTTCGCACCCGACACGCGCGAGTACGTGTAGCCGACGCCTGCCGACAGCGCCGTCGTGAACGCATACTTGCCGCCCGCTTCGTAGGCGTTGTACGTCGTGCTGCCGCCCGTGACCGGCTCGAGGCGCGTGTTCGTCCACAGCGCCCAGAGGGTCGCCGGGCCCCAGATGTAGCGGCCGCCGACGCCGAAGCTGCGCAGGTCGCGAACGTTGTTGATCGTCAGGTTCGCGATGTTGGTCGTGATCGCCGGCGTCGACTGGCCCGGATAGCGGATGTCGGTGTACGCGGCGCCGAGGCCGATCGGGCCGTTCGCGTAGTTCAGGCCGAAGCTGTACGCGCGCGAGGAGCCCGCCGTCGTCGTCGTGCCCGTCGTCGTCGCCGGTGCGCCCGCGAACGACGTCGAGTTCGAGAAGCCGTACAACGCGCCGAACGTGAAGCCCGAGTAGTTCGCGCTCTGGAACTTCACCGCGTTGTTGATGCGGCTCGACGTCAGTTGGTCGATGTCGTTCACGTGGTACGCGTAGTTGCCCGCGACCGTGTTGCCGCCCGTCGAGTAGTTCGAGCCGAGGATGTCGGTCGAGAACGAGTATTGACGGCCGAACGTCAGCGTGCCGGCGTCCTTGTGCGACAGGCCGACGTACGCTTGGCGGCCGAAGATCGCGCCGCCCTGGCCGATCGTGCCGTTGCCGCTGTTGAAGCCGCTTTCGAGCACGAAGATCGCCTTCAGGCCGCCGCCGAGGTCTTCGGCGCCGCGCAGGCCCCAACGGCTGCCCTGGGCCACGCCGTCGTCGTACTTGAAGAGCTTGCTGCTGCCGCTGGCGCTCTTGCTATGGTTCACATAGCTGACGCCGGCGTCGATGAGGCCGTATAGGGTGACGCTGCTTTGCGCATGGGCAGCGCTCGCGGTTGCGGCGAGGATAGCGGTGGTCAACAGTTTCTTGTTCAAGGCAAATCTCCGAGCAGTAAGAATGTTTGCAGTTCCGCTGCGCTCTTAAGGCGTTTGGAAGGGGAACGGTAGCGCACTGTATCGACGGGGTGCTTAATGAATATGACAATTGCCGTCATGTTCACGTCTGTAGCGCCCGCGCCACACGTGATGATGGCGGCTTGCATTCGTCGCGTTATATCGATTCCGCCGGATGATTGACCGGGCGCAGGAATATATGTATGAAAATTGCTTGGTTTGTCCCTTTGCCGCCACATGCGACGATTCGCGCTTTCATGAAAAAGGGATGCGAGGACAAGCCATGCAACGATTTGCTTCGATCTTTCGCCGGGCGGCCGGCGGCGCGGCGTTCGCGATCGCGGCGACGCTCGCACACGCGGGCGGCCCGGCGCTGAAGATCGGCACGATGAGCGGCCCGGACGCGCAGATCTGGGCCGAGGTGACGAAGGTCGCCGCGCGCGACGGGCTCGCGATCAAGGTGATCGAATTCAACGATTACGTGCAGCCGAACGCGGCGCTCGATGCGGGCGACCTCGACGCGAACGGCTTCCAGCACCAGCCGTTTCTCGACAGCCAGATCAAGCAGCGCGGCTACAGGATCGTGAACGTCGGGCTCACGTATACGTCGCCGATGGGCTTCTATTCGAAGAAGCTCAAGTCGCTGAAGGATCTGCCCGTCGGCGCGAAAGTCGGGATTCAGAACGATCCGTCGAACGGCAATCGCGCGCTCCTGCTGCTGCAGAAGTACGGGGTCGTCAAGCTGAAGCCGGGCGCCGGCGCAAACGGCGTGAACGCGACGCCGCTCGACATCGCCGAGAATCCGAAGAAGATCAAGCTTGTCGAACTCGACGCCGCGCAGTTGCCGCGCGCGCTGCCGGACCTCGACGCGGGGTCGATCAACACCGACTATGCGGTGAAGGCGGGGCTGTCGCCGGTGAAGGACGCGATCGCGATCGAGGATCTGAAGGGACCGTACGCGAACCTGATCGCGGTGCGCGCGCAGGACAAGGACAAGCCGTGGGTGAAGAAGCTCGTCGCCGCGTATGAATCGGACGACGTGCGCAAGTTCATCGATACGAAATTCAACGGCGCGATTATTCCGGCGTTCTGACGAGGCCGACAGGGGCGGGCGGCGCGCCGCGCGTGCGCCCGGACGCATCGCATCGCGCGATGCTCATGCAAGCACGAGCACGATGCTTGCGCTGATATGAGTTTGGAGAGCGACTCGCCCGCCTTGCGCGGGCGAGCGTTTTTGGGCGCGTGTCTTTTCGGGGCGCCCGCCGTTGGGCGGCGGCGGCGAGGCGGGCGCGCGGAATGCGTGACGAAAACGCGGCGGATGTTCTCGGCGCCGCCCATTTTGGCGCCCATGCGCTTCCCGGCCGCGGCGCGCCTGCGCGATGTCGGCTGAGGGGCGATTCGGCGAAGGCTGCCGGGTCGCCGCGGGCAATGCCGCAGCCCGCGATCGAAACATCGCGGCCGCATTCAGCCCGGCCCCTCGCGGCCGGCCGCCGGCCGTGCACGCGCCCGCTCAGGCCGTCAGCAGCGACCCGGTGCGGATCGGCTTCGCGCCGGCGACCCGCGCGACCTCCATCCCGGCCGTCGCGAAGCGCGCGATCTGGCGCGCGTACAGCACGCCGGACACGCTGCTCTTCAACGTGACGACGCGGTCGGTCAGCGGATCGACGATGTCGGCCACTTCCTGACCCGCCTCGATCCATACGCCGACGGGCGTACGGAACACGATCACGCCTGATACCGGCGCGACGAGCGGATCGGTGCCCGCGAGCGGCGTCGCCGCGAATTCGAGCGGCGGCTGCGGCGCGGGCGTGCCTTCGATCGCGCCGCGCAGCGTCAGGTATTCGATCAGCGCTTGCGCGTCGTGCTCGGCGAATTCATACGACACGTCGCGCTCGCTGCGCAGCTCGACCGTCACCGAAATCGCGCCGTTCGGGATCGGATGGCGTTCGCCGAAGCGGTTGCGCAGCTCGGACCAGCAGAAGCTGTGAATCTCGTCGAACGGGTTGCCGATCGAGTTCAGCGCGAGCAGCGACGCCTTCGCGCCCAGGTAGCGCGCGAGCGGCTCGACGTCGTCCCACAGATCCGGATTCGTGTAGACGTGCATCACCGCGTCGCAGTCGCAGTGCAGGTCGAGCACGATGTCGGCGTCGAACGACAGCCGCTGCAACGCGAGCCGCTGCGATTCGAGCTCGGTGCGCGGCTTCTGCTCGCCGAGCGCTTCGCGCATCGCGTCGCGCGCGATGGCGAGGTTCGCGGCCGCGTCTTTCGTGAGGCGGCCTTCGATGCGCGGGATCACGAGCGCGGCGAGGTCGTGGAAGTTGCGGTTGAAGTTCTGCATCGATCCGAGCTCGAAGCGGCCGAGATGATCGCCGAACACGTGCTGCGCGAGGCCGATCGGATTCGCGACCGGCACGACGACGATCTCGTCGCGCAGCTTGCCCGCCGTCTCGAGCGCCGCGAGCTTGCGGCGCAGCAGCGTCGCGACCAGCATGCCGGGCAGCTCGTCCGCATGCAGCGACGCCTGGATGTAGATTTTTTTCCCGCTGCGCGGGCCGTAGTGGAAGCTCGTGATGTGGCGCGCCGTGCCGACGGCCGGCGAGATCAGCGGATGGGTCTGCGTTTGCATGATGGGAATGAGCGGCGCAACCGCCGCGCGCCTTCTGTCGATGTCGGTGAGACAACGATTGTACGTGGATCGTCATCGACGCACCAAACCTGTGCCGGAGGTTCACCGTTTTTCTGCCCGATCAATGACTTGCGTCGAACGCAGCGTGCTCGCCGGATCAAAATTATGACGATTTTTTAATCGATACACTGTCTGCCGCAGCGCGTGCGGGGCGTCGATTTTTTTATCGTGCGAATGCGGGCGGCGAAGGCTCGGCCAAGGATCGATCCTATGACAGTGAGCGAGATGCAGTTGATGGGCAGCCGGACCGGCGAGCCGAGGATACGCGAGAAAACCGCATACCTTCCGTACATCGACGGCCTGCGAGCGTGGGCGGTGCTGTCCGTCATGCTGTATCACATGGATGCGCGCTGGCTTCCCGGCGGTTTTTCCGGCGTCGACATTTTTTTCGTGATTTCGGGCTTCGTCGTGAGTTCGTCCGTCGCGAACCTCGGGCCGATTTCGTTCGGGCAATTTCTTTTGTTTTTCTATGCCCGGCGCATGCGGCGGATTCTGCCGGCGCTGGTCGTTGTCCTGCTCGTGACCGGCTTGATCGCGACGCTCTTCATTCCGGCGTCCTACCTGAGCGACAGAAATCAGAAAACCGGACTGCTCGCATTTTTTGGCTTGAGCAATTTCATCCTCGGCGCCACGGGCAGTGATTATTTTTCTCCGAAGGCGGAGTTCAATCCGTATACGCACACGTGGTCGCTCGGCGTCGAGGAACAGTTTTATTTGATCTTTCCGTTTCTGTTCTGGGCATGGCTCGCTCGCAAGAACCGGAAATATCTGTCGACGGCGCTGATTGCCGTCGGGCTGTGTGTGTCGTTGTCATGGGCTGGCTGGGTGGGACCGGGAAAGCACACGCAAGCGTTCTATTTCATCTTCGGTCGATTCTGGGAGCTTGCCGCGGGGGTGCTGCTCTATCAATGCGTCGCGCCTTCCGGATTTTCCGCGGGCGAGCCGGCGCGATCTTCCGCCGCCGCCGGAATCAAGGCGGGCGCCTGGGCGTTTGCGTCGGCGGTGCTGGCCGGATTCGTCATGTCGAAGCCGGATCTCTATCCTTTCCCCGGCGCGATCGTTCCTGTCGCCGGCACGCTGGGGCTGCTCGGCTTGCTATACGGGCGCGGGCCTGCGGGCCTGATTTCCACGATTCTGGAGAGCCGCGCTTTTCGATTCGTGGGCAGGATTTCTTATTCGCTATATCTGTGGCATTGGCCGATCTTCGTCGTGTTTCGCTGGACGATCGGGCTCGACTCGGCAAGCAGCAGAGCCTGCGCGCTGGTTCTCGCGTTCGCGCTTGCGGCTGCTTCGCACCGTTTTGTCGAGACGCCGTTTCGTCGCGGTTCGTCGGTGCGCAGGGTGCCCCGCATCGTCGTGGTCGCATATGGGTTGGGCTTGATGGCGGGCGGCGCGGGACTCTCGTCGATGCTGGCCGTCGCCCAACCGACGCTGTCGCTCAGTACGGTCGCGCGAAACCGGCTGGATTGGTATCCGTACGGCGCCGACACGAACCCCGCCTATCCGGGCTGTCTTGCGGACGTCGACAATCGGGACGTCCACGGCGGCAGGTTGTGGATCTATTCGCGCAAGCATTGCGACTGGCCGCCGGAAAGCAGCCATCGTGTCTTCGTGATCGGCGATTCGCACGCGATGGCCTATGCCGGCATGTTCAAGCAATTCGTCGTTCGGACGGGCATCACGGTCTATTCCTATAACAACGCGGGGTGTCCGTTCGTCAGCCTTCAGCCGTGGCGCGAGGGCGGCGATCCCGGATGCCGTCGATACGGCGACGCGGCGCTGACGGACATGCTGTCGAAACTCGAGCCGGGAGACGTCGTTTTCCTGCCGTCTCTTCGCCTGCCGCGCCTGATCACCCAGTGGGCGTTCGTGGGCGACGGGGCCGCGCGGCAGTTGCTGTTCGGCGGCGCAGCGGTCGACCAGCGAAACCGGGCCGTCGCCGATGCCATTCCGGTGTTGCAGGACATCGAGCGGAGAGGGGCCAGGATCGTGCTGGAAGCGCCGACGCCGATATTCAGAATGGTCCCGTACCGCTGCTCGGACTGGTTCAATCGACACAACGCGATTTGCGAACGCGGCCCGCTTGTCAGCAGGCGCGAGATCGACGAGCTGAGGGCGCCGGTTCTGGAATCGTACGCGCGGATCGCGGCCCAGGTGCCGAACGTTCATACGTGGGATCCGCTGCCGCTCCTGTGTCCGGAGAAAACGTGCTCGGCGTACGACGGCAAGCGGCCGTTGTTTTTCGACGGCGATCACATCAGCGGTTATGGAAATTTGCGGGTCCTGCCCGGCTTCGAGGCGTTCGTACGCAAGTTGATCGGCGTCGCGTAGCGCCGATTTGCCGACGCCGGGCGGCAACCGGCGAGGGCGACTGCCGAATGAAGGCGCGGGCGCGCATGCATGTTCGGCGGGCGCTGCCCGAGCCTGCCGTCGGGTTGCGCGCGTCGATGCCGGGCGCAAAAAAAACGGGCTTCACTGAAGAGCGAAGCCCGTTTTTCGCCCCGCAGGGCGGCGCGCCGCGTCGCGTCGGTCGCGCCGTCCGCGGGCCGGCTTACTTGCCGTACACGTCGAAATCGAAGTACTTCTTCGCGATCTTGTCGTACGTGCCGTCCTTGCGCATGTCGGCGATCGCCTTGTCGATCTTCGCCTTCAGATCGGTGTCTTCCTTGCGCAGGCCGATGCCGGCGCCTTCGCCGAGCGTCTTCGGATCGTCGAGATCCGAGCCGGCGAACGCGAAATCCTTGCCGCGCGGCGTCTTCAGGAAGCCGATCTCGGCCTGCACGGCGTCTTGCAGCGCCGCGTCCAGACGGCCGGCGAGCAAGTCGGCGTAGACCTGATCCTGGTTCTGGTACGGCTGAACCTTCACGCCCTTCGGCGCCCAGTAGGTCTTCGCGTACGTTTCCTGGATCGTGCCCTGCTCGACGCCGACCGTCTTGCCCTTCAGCGAGTCGGCCGTCGGCATCACGTTCGAGCCTTTCTTCGTGACGAGGCGCGTCGGCGTGTTGAACAGCTTCGACGAGAACGCGATTTGCTCTTCACGCTGCGGCGTCATCGACATCGACGACAGCACGCCGTCGAACTTGCGCGCCTTCAGCGCGGGAATCATGCCGTCGAAGTCGTTTTCGATCCACACGCACTTTGCTTTCACACGCTTACAGATTTCGTTGCCGAGATCGACGTCGAAGCCGACCACCTTGCCGTCCGGGCCTTTCGATTCGAAAGGCGGATAGCTTGCGTCGACGCCGAAACGGATCGTCGACCAATCCTTCGCATAGGCGCCGCCTGCCGACACTGCGAGCAGGGCCACGGTCAAAGCCGCCAAGAATTTTTTCACTGTTATTCCTCGTGTAGTTCGATGATTGCGCGCGGTTGTGCCGCAAGTGCGCTTCGGCCCGGCGCGGCTGCGGGCCGGGCTGACTGGTGCCCTCGTCCGGTGCGGGACGAACGGTGCGCCAAGATTACCAAGACAAAATAGCGCGGCGCTTCCTAGTGGAAGCCCCGATAGCGGTTCGGCGCGCGTCGAGGCGGTTTGTGCGGCGCGGTGCGGCGTTGCCTGTCCGGGAATGATCTATGTCAACGTTTCGTCAGCCGCGTGCCGGAGACAGGCGATGAATTGCGTGACGGCGGGCGTCGGCAGCAGGTCGCGGCGCGACAGGATCGACAGGTCGTAGCTCGGCAGCGTGTCGTCGAGCCGCGCGGCGCGGATGCCGAGCGGCGCGACCATCGCGGCGAGCGGCTTGGTGAAGCAGCCGATCACGTCCGAGCGCGCGACGAGGCCGAGCGTCACCGCGAACGACGACGGCGCGCGCAGCAGCCGCTGCGGCAGCGGCAGCCCGTGTGCGTTGAACATCGACATCATCACGCTGTGCGGGAAATGATCGGCGCCGACCGTGACGATCCATTCGGCGTTGAGCAGCTCGGCCAGCCGCCGCGCGCCCGCGAGCGGATGGCCTTCGCGCATCGCGACGACGAATTCCGTCGAGCACAGCGGCGATTGCGCGAAGTCGCGCTCGAGCGCGGGGAGGTGGTGGATCGCGGCGATGTCGAGCTCGCCGTTGCGCAGCCGCGCGAGCGCGTCGGGCACTGTCACTTCCTCGAGCGACAGGTTCACGCGCGGCATCGTCGCGCGGAACTTCATCACCGCGCGCGGCAGCGCGGTCAGCGCGATCGACGGCATCGTGCCGACCGCGATGCGCCCCGACATCTCGCCCCTGACCTGCTCGACCGCCTCGACGGTGCGGCGCATGTCGCCGAGCAACTGCTCGGCGCGCGGCAAGAGCGCGTGGCCGCACGCGGTCAGCTCGACGCCGCGCACGCTGCGCACGAGCAGCTCCGCGTTGAGCGCGCTCTCGAGCTCGCGGATCGTGTGCGTGATCGCGGGCTGCGTGACGCCGAGCTCGCGCGCGGCGGCGCGCAGGCTCTTGTGATGGGCGGCGAAGACGAACGCCTGCAGTTGCTGGAGCTTCATGGCGGCGAAGGAGGGTGATAAACGCAGTTTATCGCGGTGAAAAAAACAGCATCTTATTGAATCGTCATGGCGTATATATAGTGGCCCGCTTCTGCGCGTCCGATTGCACGGACGCCGCCGCCACGGAGCCTTCGATGAACGACGCACGCTTGACTGAGGTCGACGACCTCGCCCCCCTCGCCGACGCGCTGCACGAGATCCGCCATTGCATCCACCGTCATCCGGAGCTCGCGTACGAAGAGATCGAGACGGCCGCGCTCGTCGCCGACAAGCTCGAGGCGTGGGGCTGGCAGGTGACGCGCGGCGTCGGCGAGACGGGCGTCGTCGGCACGCTGCGCGCGGGCGACGGCGCGCGCAGCGTCGGCGTGCGCGCGGACATGGACGCGCTGCCGATCGTCGAGGCGACCGGGCTGCCGTACGCGAGCGCCGTGCCCGGCAAGATGCACGCGTGCGGCCACGACGGCCACACGACGATGTTGCTCGGCGCCGCGTGGCGGCTCGCGCGGACGCGCAATTTCTCCGGCACCGTCCATCTGTATTTCCAGCCGGCGGAAGAGCACGGCGTCGACAGCGGCGCGAAGAAGATGATCGACGACGGCCTCTTCGAGCGCTTTCCGTGCGACGCGGTGTTCGGGATGCACAACCATCCGGGCGTCGAGCCGGGCGTGTTCCTGATGCGGCGCGGGCCGTTCATGTCGGCGGGCGACAAGGCGGTGATCGAGATTCACGGCGTCGGCGGCCACGCGGCGCGGCCGCATCTCGCGGTCGATCCGATCGTCGTGGCGGCGAGCATCGTGATGGCGCTGCAGACGATCGTCGCGCGCAACGTCGATCCCGCGCAGCCCGCCGTCGTCACGGTCGGCTCGCTGCACGCGGGCACCGCGAACAACATCATTCCGAACCGCGCGCGGCTCGAGCTCTCCGTGCGCTCGTTCGACCCGGCGGTGCGCGCACTGCTCAAGCGCCGCATCGCCGAGCTCGTCGAATCGCAGGCGGCGAGCTACGGCGCGAAGGCGAGCGTCGAGTACATCGAAGGCTATCCGGTCGTCGTCAATTCGGACGCCGAAACCGACTTCGCCGCGCAGGTCGCGAAGGAGCTGGTCGGCGAGCGGAACGTCGTCGAGCAGGCCGACATCCTGATGGGCAGCGAGGACTTCGCGTTCATGCTGCAGCGGCGACCGGGCGCGTTCGTGCGGCTCGGCAACGGTGCGGGCGCGGACGACGGCTGCATGCTGCACAACCCCGATTACGACTTCAACGACCGCAATCTGGCGATCGGCGCGGCGTTCTGGGCGCGGCTCGTCGAGCGGTATCTCGGGCGGTAGGCGGGCGCTGCGATGGCGCAGCGGGTAGCGGCGGGGCGTGAGCCGTCCGTCCGTATGCCGAAGTTGCCGGCCCGGCGCCAGGCGAGTGTCACGCGATAGAGTTGGCGCGGGACGTCAGGCGGAGCGAGGCAAGCAGCTTGGACAGCAAAACGGGAAGCTGCCAAGCGACGAGCGACGAGCGACGAGCGACGGGCGAAGGGCGAAGGGCGAAGGGCGAAGGGCGAAGGGCGAAGGGCGAAGGGCGAAGGGCGCAAAAGTCCGCGCCATCCGCCCCGCCCACGCCCTAAGCCTGTTCCTGCGCCCCCGGCGAACGCGCGCCGCAAGCGCGCAGAATCAGCCGCACGACCTCCTCCGTCGTCGCGTCGAACGCCTTCGCCGACAGCGCGCGCTTGCCGGACAGCGCGACGATCTGCGCGTCGAAGTCCGCGTAGTGCTGGGTGGCCGCCCAGATCATGTAGAGCAGCGTCTTCGGCTCGACCGGCTCGACGAGCCCGCGCGCGATCCAGCGCTCGATCAGTGCGATCCGTGTGTCCATCCAAGGCTTCACGCGCCCGAGCAGCAGATCCTGCATGTGTTCCGCGCCGCTGATGATCTCGTTCGCCCACACCTTCGAGCCGAGCGGCCGCTTGTACGAGAGCGCCATCTTCGCGCGCACGTATGCGCCGAGCGCGGCAACCGGATCGTCGCCGATGTCGAAGCTGTCCGCGGCGCTGTGCCAATCCTCGAGCAGGTCGTCGAGCACGCGCCGGTACAGCGCGAGCTTCGTCGGGAAGTAATAGTGCAGGTTCGCCTTCGGCAGCCCGGCGCGCTCGGCGATCAGCGCGGTGCTCGCGCCCTCGAAGCCGCGCTCGGCGAACACGGCCTCCGCGCAAGCGAGCAGGTGCGCTTCGTTCAGCTCGCGGATGTGCGCCTTGCGCGCGCGGCTTGGCGTGCGCGCCGTGTTCGTCCGGGCGCGCGGCGCGGGCGCGTCGGGGGGCGGCGTGGGCGTCGTCGGATCGTCGTGTTGCATGGCGTGCGCTTGGTGGATGGCGGCAACGGGAGGCGGTCATTGTAGACGCCGCAGCCGCCGGCCGACGCATCGCGGACCGCCGGCGGCCGTTCCGCCGCGCATAAGCGACACGTTTTTTTTAATTCATTGAATTCACGGCGCTAATGCGCTATAACCTGACCATTCGGACAGGATTTGATCGGCAAGCGGCGCTGCTTGATAAAGCAAAACAAAGATAGGGCCGTGCAGGCGCCGCCGTGCCGTTCTGGCCGAAGATGAAGTCGGAGAGTGCGCGCTTGGGGGCAGGGGCGGCCCCCAAGCGCGCCATGTCATCCGCGTCGCGCGACGAGTTGCGACACGGTCTGCGCGGCTTCCAGCAGCGGGTCGAGAAACGTCTTCACCATCTGCTTCGTGGAGTGTCGCTGCGCATTGCCGCTGATGTTCATCGCGGCGATCACGTGCCCGCGCCGGTTGCGGATCGGCGCCGACAGCGAAATCAGCCCGGCTTCCAGCTCCTGATCGACGATCGCCCAGCCCTGACCGCGCACCTGCGCGATCGCGTCCTTCAACGCGGCAGGATCGGTGAGCGTGCGGGGCGTGTACGCGCGCAGCGTGCTCTGCGCAAGCGTGTCGTCGAGCGCGGCGTCGTCGAGCGACGCCAGCAGCACGCGGCCCATCGACGTGCAGTACGCCGGCAGCCGGCTGCCGATCGACAGATTGATCGTCATGATCTTGTGCGTCGGCACGCGCAGCACGTAGACGATCTCGGTGCGGTCGAGCACGGCCGCCGAGCAGCTTTCGTGGATGCGCGCGGATAGCTGCTCCATCACCGGTTCCGCGAGATTCCAGAACGGCATTGATGTCAGATACGCGAACCCGAGATCGAGGATCTTCGGGGTGAGGCGGAACAGGCGGCCGTCGGCTTCGACGTAGCCGAGCGTCTGCAGCGTCAGCAGGATGCGCCGCGCACCCGCGCGGGTCAGGCCGGTCGCGGCCGCGACCTCGGTGAGCGTCTGCTCGGGATGCTCCGCGTCGAACGCGCGAATGACTGCGAGACCCCGTGCGAACGACTGGACGTAGGAGTCGCCGGGTTTTGCCTGAAGTTCTGTGCTCATGGCCGCTTGGAATAATGTGCAGCGGAGAAGATTAGCGCATGGGGTCGGTTGCGCCAACCCGCGTCCTGCATGGGCGCGCGCTTGACGCGAGCCGGCGCGCTCCCTATGATCGCACGGAAACGTTCGATTAACGATCTTAAGTTCTTTTATCGAACAAATCTCGGGGCGAGCGGCGACGGCGGTTTCCGTCGTGCCGGCTCGCGTGATCAGATTGACCGGAGACGACGATGACCGAAGCTTTCCTGTGCGACGCAATCCGCACGCCCATCGGCCGCTATGGCGGCGCCCTGGCCCCGGTACGGGCCGACGACCTCGGCGCGGTGCCGCTCAAGGCGCTCGTCGAGCGCAACCGCG
>NZ_LOVS01000148.1:0-56843 GCF_001523835.1 Burkholderia sp. ABCPW 14
ATAGAGGATCGCGTTGAGCACTTGCAGGTTCGGCAGGCTCACATTGCCTCGCTGTCGCGGCAGGCAATGTTCGATCTGTTTGAATTGGGCTCCGGAGATTTCCATCCCCGAAGCATAACCTTAAATCGATTTAGTGTGAACACGCCCTAGTGCATTCGGACCAAGGCTGGCAATACCGCATGCCGGCGTTTCGCCGGCAACTGAAGCGGCGCAAGCTGACTCAAAGCATGTCTCGCAAGGGCAACTGCCTCGACAATGCTGCGATGGAAAGCTTCTTCGGCACGCTCAAGTCCGAGTGCTACAAGGGGCATCGCTTCACTTGCGTGGAGCATTTGCGCGACACGCTCGATCGCTACATCCGCTACTACAACCACGAACGCATCAAGCTCAAATTGAAAGGGCTGAGTCCCGTGCAATACCGAACTCAGCCCTTGGGCGCCTAGCCTTCAACCACCGTCCAACTTTGCGGGGTCAGTTCACTCGCGCGGCCCTTTCGCTTTTGCAGCGAATCCTTACTCTTCCTCGTCGTCCTTCAGCGCGAGCGCCCGCGCGTACAGCGCATTGCGCGACGCGCCCGTCAACGCCGCGGCGAGCTTCGCCGCGCTCTTCACCGGCACTTCGTCCAGCAGCAGCTTGAGCAGCGCATCGTGCGCGCTTTCGTCGGCGGCGTGATTGTCCTCAGGTGCGCGTTCGACGACGAGCACGAACTCGCCGCGCTGCCGGTTCGCGTCGGCGCGCAGCCACGTTGGCCCTTCGGCCAGCGTGCCCTCGAACAACTCCTCGTGTAGCTTGGTGAGTTCGCGCGCGATCAGCAGGCGGCGCGCGCCGCCGAGCACGGCCGCGAGCGCTTCGACCGTCTCGACGATCCGGTGCGGCGCCTCGTAGAACACAAGCGCGTACGGGTGCGCCTTCAGTTGTTGAAGCGCCGCGTCGCGCTGCTTCGGCTTCGGCGGCAGGAAGCCCGCGAACGTGAACGCGCCGGCCCAGTCGCCCGCGACGCTCACGGCCGCGCTCGCCGCGCTCGCGCCCGGCAGCGGGATTACGCCGTGGCCGGCGGCGCGCACCGCGTCGACGAGCTTCGCACCCGGATCGGAAATGCCCGGTGTGCCGGCGTCCGACACGTACGCGATCCGCTCGCCCGCGCGCAGGTGGTCGATCAGCTTCGCCGCGGCCGCACGCTCGTTGTGCTCGTGCACCGCGACGAGCGGCTTCGAGATTCCGTAGCGCGCGAGCAGTTGGCCCGTGTTGCGCGTGTCCTCGGCGGCGATGCGGTCGGCGAGCGCGAGCACGTGCAGCGCGCGCAGCGTGATGTCGGCGGTGTTGCCGATCGGCGTCGCGACGACGTAGAGGGCGCCCGTCGGATACTGCTGCGCCTGCGCAAGATCGAGGAGGGAAGTCATGACACGAAAGGCGCCCGTACACGGCGCAAACGGAAGAAGCACCGCATTGTGCCACGCGCGCGCGGCACGGCAGGAGGCGGACGGCGCCAAAGCCGCGCCGCGCGACAACTTTTCTGCGGCGGCCGGGTCCAAGCGCGTCGTCGGCGCTGCGTTCGAGACGCGCGCGCAGCGCTTCCTCGAGCGCGCGGGGCTCGCGCTCGTCGCGCGCAACGTGACCGTGCGCGGCGGCGAAATCGACCTCGTGATGCGCGAGCGCGACGGCACGCTCGTGTTCGTCGAAGTGCGCGCGCGCACGAGCGGCCGCTACGGCGGCGCGGCGGCGAGTGTCGGTGCGCGCAAGCGAAAGCGGCTCGTGCTCGCCGCGCACGCGTTCTGGGCGCGAACGGGCGGCGTCAGCCCGTGCCGCTTCGACGTCGTCGCGTTCGAAAGCGGCCGGCTCGAATGGCTGCGCGATGCATTTCGCATCGACGACGCCAGCTAGCTTGTGTCGAGATGTAAGGAGTTGCGGCGACGGTCGGGCGGCGAGGGCGGAGTGCGGTAAACTCGCCGCACTCACGATGCCGCGCGACATAGACCACGCGCGTAGTACCCGATTAGGAATCGATGTCAGTCGAACGTATTCAGCAACATATTCGCGACAGCGCCGCGCTCGTCCACGAAGCGCTCGATGCGCTGTCCCTGCCGATCGCCGCGGCCGTCGACGCGATGTTCATGGCGCTCGCGAACGGCAACAAGATCGTCGCGTGCGGCGACGGCCCGTCGGCCGCCGCAGCCGAGCGGCTCGCCGCCGCGCTGATCGGCGGGTTCGAGCGCGAGCGGCCCGGCCTGCCGGGGCTCGCGCTCCACGCCGACGCGAGCCGCGCGGGCGCCGCCGGCGATGCTGGCCAGATCTTTGCGCAACAAGTGCGCGCGCTCGGCCAGACGGGCGACGTGCTGCTCGTGCTCGATCCCCTCGGCGAATCGCCGCGCGTGCTGGCCGCGGTCGAAGAGGCGCGCGAGCGCGAGATGATTGTCGTCGCGCTGACGGGCAACGGGGGCGGGCACCTCGGCGCGTCGCTCGCCGACACCGATATTCAGATCTGCGTGCCGTCCGAACGGGCGGCGCGCATCCAGGAAGTCCATCTGCTGACCATCCACTGCCTGTGCGACGGCATCGACGCGATGCTGCTGGGCGAGGATTGATTCGAAGGAGAGCCGTCGATGAATAACAGCCGCGTCAGACAGACGCTAGTGAGAACCACGCTCGTGATCGGCCTGTCGGCCGGCCTTGCCGCAACGCTGCAGGGCTGCGTGCTCGCGGTCGCCGGCGCTGCTGCGGGCGGCGGCGCGCTCGTCGCGACCGATCGCCGCACGCTCGGCGCGCAGACCGAGGATCGCGAGATCCAGGTGAAGGCGCTGACGCAACTGAACAACGGGCTGCCGGACGGCTCGCATACGAACGTGACGGTGTTCAACCGCCGCGTGCTGCTGACGGGCGAAGTGCCGAACGACGCGTCCAAGCAGCGCGCCGAAGAGATCGTCCGCGGGATCAACAACGTGAACGCGATCGTCAACGAACTCGTGGTCGGGCCGGCGAGTTCGCTGTCCGACCGGGCGAACGATTCGTACCTCGAAGGCCGCGTGAAGACCGCGATGATCGCCGAGAAGGGCATCTCCGCGAACAACTACAAGGTAGTGTGCGAGCGCGGCAACGTTTACCTGCTGGGCCTCGTGACGGCCGACGAAGGCAATCGCGGCGCCGATGTCGCGAGCCGCGTGCCGGGCGTCGAGAAGGTCGTCAAGGTGTTCCAGTACATCAAGCCGCAGGAAGCAGACGCGCTGAAGGCTGCGACGCCCGCGAGCGGCGCGTCGGCGGTTGCCGCGCCCGCGTCAGAAGGTGCGACGGTGGGCGCGGTGCCGGATTCGAGCGTTACCGCGACGCCGCTGCAGGCGCCCGCGCCGATCTCCAATTCGACGAGCGTGCATCCTGGCAATCCGAAGGCGGGGACGCCATGAGGGTTGCGTTGTTCGTGAAACGGATGATGGGTGTGGTTGTCGCTGCGCTCGGCTGCGCGCTGGCGAGCGCGCCGGCGCGCGCGGACGTCGGCGACGGCTTGAAGGTTGCGCGCAGCAACGCGTGCATGGGCTGCCATGCGGTGGATCGCAAGCTCGTCGGGCCGTCGTTCCAGCAGATCGCCGAGCGCTACAAGAGCGATCAGCAGGCCGTGCCGAAGCTCGTGAAGAAGGTGAAGGACGGCGGCTCCGGCGTCTGGGGCGCGATTCCGATGCCCGCGCACCCACGGATGAGCGACACGGACGCTCGGTCGGTCGTCCAATGGGCGCTGGCCGGCGCGCCGTCGAAATAACCGGCGCAAATCGGTTGCCAACCGCCGATTGAGTGATGTATGATCCTCGGCTGTTGGTGAGGGGCGGTAGCTCAGCTGGGAGAGCGTCGCGTTCGCAATGCGAAGGTCGGGAGTTCGATCCTCCTCCGCTCCACCAATCGAATTCAAGGGCTTAGCCGGATGGCTAGGCCCTTTTCATTTGGCTCGGCGGTTCGCCCCCGATTCCCACCCGGCCGACCGACGCGCGCCACAGCCACACCGCGGCCGGCGCGCGCCGTTGATTCGTTAATCACCCCTGCCCATACCTCCGCGCCAACCTCGCCGACTTCCCGCCTTCCGGCTCGAGTTTCAGCACGTAATACAGCACAACGAGCAACACGAGCCAAGCCGGCCCGACATAAAGCGCGATCCGCGTATCCGGAAAATACGCCATCAACCCGATCACGAGCGCGAGAAACGCAAGCGCGATCCATGAGCCGTAAGGCCAGAACGGCATCCGAAACCGCAGCGCACGTTCCTCGGCCGGTGCAAGGCTCGCGCGAAACTTCATCTGCGTGACGAGAATGACGCCCCACGTCCAGATCGCGCCGAACGTCGAGATCGACGTTACCCAGACGAACA
The DNA here is from genome assembly GCF_001523835.1 of Burkholderia sp. ABCPW 14. Lineage (NCBI taxonomy): Bacteria > Pseudomonadati > Pseudomonadota > Betaproteobacteria > Burkholderiales > Burkholderiaceae > Burkholderia > Burkholderia sp. ABCPW 14. The sequence continues at coordinate 4,346 of NZ_LOVS01000148.1, forward strand.
CCTTTTCCGGCACGAGATAGTTGAGCAGCACGCCGACGAGCAGCGCCGCCATCGACACGACGATCGCCCGGCGCGGCACGCCGCCTGCCGTCGTCTCGCCGAACGCGCGCGGCGCGTGGCCCTGCTGCGCGAGGTTGTACAGCATGCGTCCGGTGCTGAAGATGCCTCCGTTGCAAGACGACAGCGCCGCCGTGAGCACCACGAAATTGATGATGCCCGCGGCCGTCTTGATGCCGAGCCGCTCGAACGTCATCACGAACGGGCTGCCTTGCGTGCCGATCTCGTTCCACGGATAGATCGACAGAATCACGAACAGCGCGCCGCCGTAAAAGAGCAGGATGCGCCAGAACACCGAGTTGATCGCGCCCGGAATCGACTTCTGCGGATTCTCCGCTTCACCCGCCGTCAGCCCGATCATCTCGACGCCGAGATACGCGAACATCACCATCTGCATCGACATCAGCACGCCCTGCGCGCCGTTCGGAAAGAAGCCGCCGTGCGCCCAGAGATTCGAGATGCCCATCGGCACGCCGTGATTGCCGATGCCGAACGCAATCATCGCGATGCCGACCGCGATCATCACGACGATCGTCACGACCTTGATCAGCGCGAACCAGAATTCGAATTCGCCGTACGCCTTCACGGTGAGCAGATTCACGGAGCCCATCGCGGCCAGCGCGGCGAGCGCCCAGATCCAGCGCGGCACGTCCGGGAACCAGATGCCCATGTAGATGCCGACCGCGGTGATTTCGGCGATGCAGGTGACGAGCCAGAGGAACCAGTAGTTCCAGCCCGTCAGATAGCCGGCGAGCGGCCCGAGATAGTTGCGCGCGTAGCGGCTGAACGAACCCGCGACCGGCTCGTGGACAGCCATCTCGCCGAGCGCGCGCATGATCACGAAGATCACGGCGCCGCCGATGATGTACGACAGGATGATGCCGGGCCCCGCCATCTTGATCGCGTTGGCCGAGCCGAGAAAGAGGCCGACGCCGATCGCCGCGCCGAGCGCGATCAAGCGCATCTGCCGTTGCCCGAGTCCTCGGTGCAGGTCGGTTTCGGTGCTTCTTTTCTCCATGGGGATGTCTCCTTCGGGTTTGGTGAAATTGGCGTGGCGCACGTCGGCATCGTGCGGCGTACGCGTGTCTCGCATCGTCGCAACGACGGCGAGTCGACCTGGATCGGCTGTGCGAAGGCGCGCGGGCGTAGCTTCAGGCGCGCGCGGTGCGGGCGGTTCGCTTGCGCGAGCCGGCGTGGCTTAAATGGAAGAGGGGGCGGACAAAGCGCAGCGAATCGGAACACGACGCCGTCTGGCGCAGCCGGCGCTCGGCGGCGATGGCTGGCGCGAAACGCGCGTATCGGTTCGCGCGGCGAATCGGTGGATGCATCGAGCAGTGTCTCCAGCATGCATGAACAGATGCCCCTCGGTCGGAGTCTGGTATTTGGCGCTATGCTAGTGGCTGTTCGCGAGTGGATGTTCCTGTATTTGTCTTAATTTTAGAAAAAGAAACTATGGCCGCGTGACGGCGCATCGTCGTGCACGATTCGTCCCGATTGCGTGCTCCATCCGAACGACGACATTCACGGAGTCCAATCATGCCGATCGAGAGCAGTTGGGTTGCGTCTACAGGGTTGCCGGTAGCCATCTACGTCTTCTGTTTCGGCTATGCGCTTTTTCGTGCCATCGGGCCGTCTCGCTCGCGCTATCCGAAACTGATGCGCGGTTATTCGGTGGCGTGTGCATGCGCGATGCTCTTCGGCATGCTTGTGGCGATCGGCGTCGCGATTCGCGCGCCCGATGCGTCAGCGCTCTCGTCGCTCGGGATCACGGTCACGTTCGTCGGGATAGTGGGCGTGTTGGTCGGCTGCATGTGCGAAGCGACGGTGTCGTTCGGCAAGCGCTGGGAGCGCTGACTCGGCTGCGCTTTTCGGGCTCGTTCGACTGAATGCCGGGTTCGTGCGCGTGGACTTGAAGCGGCCGCGAAAGCGAATGCAAAAACTACTTTGCAACTAACGAGAAAAGGTGCGCAGCGCGAGCATCGTTTCCCAATTCGCAGATCATCGCTGCATGCACGCACGGCGCTTCGCGGGGCCGTTCGGCTTGATCGGCAAAAGGCGATTCAATCACGCGAGCCCGCGCACAGGAAAACAATGGGTCTGCGTGCGAAGAGCAAGAGTTATCCACGATCAGCTTTGGAAATCCATGGGATAACTCGTCGCCCAGCCTGTGGACCAAATCTTGATAAAACCGGCCTCGCTTCCGGACGCGTCGAAGTTATCCTTCGCTCGCGGTGGATATTCATGCACAGCCGATACGGTTATGGAATCGATGTTGCTCTGATTCGTCAGGGAAAACCCGGGTTGTCCACAGGAAAGGGCCGCTTTTGTTAACTGTTACTACATATACATACATCAATTAAAAGAATTGAAGACAAAACGGCCGACGGTGCCTGTGTCGACGCCGAAAGCAGTCGACGAGTCGAATGGAACAAAGACGCACGGGCAGCGTTGAGGAGAACTGTGTTCGGTTCGAATCGATTGGATGGAAAAGGCGCGTCGTCGCATCGATTCGGATTCGAGCAAGCTCGCAGCCATCGAGTGTCCGCGTTCGCGTTCGCGTTCGCGGAGGCGCACAGAGACGGGCCGGCGGAAGGGCTGACGTTGCGCGGCTGAATGCGGATTGCTTTTTTTTGCCGAGCAGCGCGATCCGCAACGGAGATGCGGATCGACATGCACAAGGAAAAGGCTTCGAAGAGAGCGAAGCATGCATGCGCAAGCATCTCCGCCGCGCGCATGCCGATGAAAAGCCCGGGCCGCGCGGCCGCGCTTATCGGCCCGTCGTCTCGTAATCGACGCCAGGAACCGCCCGCTCGACGAGCACGAGGTGCTCCCCCTCCGAAGTGCGTTCGACCCGCGCATCGACCGCATACGCGCGCCGCAAGCGCGTCGGTTCGAGCACTTCCGACGGCAAGCCGTCCGCCAGCACGCCGTCCGTCCCGAGCAGCACCATCCGGTCGCAGAAGCGCGATGCGAGATTCAGGTCGTGCATCGCGACGACGACGATCGCCGACCGGCGGCTTGCCGCGTCGCGCATCGCTTCCAGCGCGAGCAATTGCCAGCGCAGGTCGAGCGCGCTCGTCGGCTCGTCGAGCAGCAGGAGCGGCGTGTGCCGCACCAGCACCTGCGCGAGGCCGACCATCTGGCGCTGGCCGCCCGACAGGTTGTCGAGCGGCTTCATCGCGAGCCGATGCAGGCGTAACTGCTCGAATACCGCCTGTAGCCGCACGTCGTGCTCGGCGCTTGACAGCCCGCCGCACGTCGCGCGCAGCGCGCCGCTCACCGCCTCGTAGACGAGGAGCGTCGACGCCTGAGGCAGCGTCTGCGGCAGATAGCCGACGCGCCGCATGTGCTCGCGCCGCGAGCCGCGCAGCAGGTCGACGCGATCGAGCGAGACCGAGCCGCGTGCGCGCACGCGCCGCGCGATTGCGCGCAGCAGCGTCGATTTGCCGACGCCGTTCGGCCCAAGCACCGCCACCATGCAGCCCGGCTCGATCGGGCGCAGCGTGAGCTCGTCGAGAATCGCGCGGCGGCCATACGCGACGCTCAGACGGTCGATCCGCAACTCAGCCATCGCGTCTGCGCCGACTGATCAGCGTCATGAAAAGCGGCACGCCGACGAGCGCGGTGATGATGCCGATCGGCAGCACGAGGCCGCTGATGAGCGTCTTGCTGAGGATGGACGCGCCCGACAGCATGATCGCGCCCGCGAGCATGCCGCCCGGCAGGTAGTAGCGGTGATCGTCGCCGACGAGAAGCCGCGCGATGTGCGGCCCGACAAGCCCGACGAAGCCGATCGTGCCGACGAACGATAGCGCGGTCGCGGACAGGAGGCTGATGCGCACGAGCGTGACGAGCCGCAACCGCTCGACGGCGATGCCCATGCTGCGCGCCTGCTCTTCGCCGGCGCGCAGCGCGGTCATCGACCACACATGCGCGCTCGCCCACAGCGCGCACGCGGCGAGCACGCACGCGAGGATCGCGATCTTGCTCCAGCTCGCGCGCGCGAGGCTGCCCATGCTCCAGAACACGATCTGCTCGAGCGCGTTGCTGTCGGCAATGAACTGCAGCAGCCACAGCAACGCTTCGAAGCTGAACATCAGGCCGATGCCGAACAGCACGACGGTCTCGGTCGTCGCGCCGTGCCGCCATGCGAGCCAGACGATGAGGAGCGTCGCGGCCGTCGCGCTCGCGAACGCGCCGAGCGACAGCGCGAGGTTCTCGTTCCATACGGCGAGCTGCCAGCCGGTGAGCACGACGATCGATGCGCCGACGCTCGCGGCGGCGGACAGGCCGAGCGTGAACGGGCTCGCGAGCGGGTTGTTGAGCACGGTCTGCATTTCGGCGCCGGCGAGACCGAGCGCCGCGCCGACGAGGATCGCCATCAGCGCGTAGGGCAGGCGCACGTTCCACAGGATCACGCGCTGCTCGAGCGGCAGGCTGTCGGGGGAGAAGAGCCCGGCGACGATGTCGGCGGGCGCGAACGTCGACGGCCCCGTGGCGACGTCGATCACGACGAGTGTCACGAGCAGGCCGGCGAGCAGCGCGAGCGCCGCGAGGCGGCGCGCGGCGATCGCACGGTAGCGCGTCCTGAGCGACGGCTGCGAAACGGGCAGCGTACTCATGCGCGCGAATCGGACGGGACAGCGGTGACTGCCGCGCCAGGCTCGGCGGCGATGCGCACGGCGAGCGCGGCGCTCGGCAGCACGAGGCTGCCGTGATCCTCTCCGGCGATCACGCGGCATTCGGCGTGCAGGCCGCGCACCGGCTGCACGCTTTGCACGAACTCGCGGGCGGAGCTGACCTGCTTGCGTGCCTGCTGACGTCGCGCACGCTCGGGATCGGGATTCGGCACGCCTTCTTCGAGGCTGCCTGCGGTGACGAGCAGGTCGACGGGCGTATCGAGCGGCGCGGCGCGTTCGACGAAGCGGTCGCGAAACGGCAGCAGCGCGCGGTCGCCCCACCAGATCGACGGGCTCGCCGCGACGTAGCGCCGGAACAGGTGCGTGCGCGTGAGCAGCGCGTACAGCGTGAGCAGCCCGCCGTACGAATGGCCGAACAGCGTCTGGCGGCGCGCGTCGACGGCGAATTGCCGCGCGAGCCACGGCTGGAGGCCGTGCTCGACGAAATCGAGGAAGCGGTCCGCGCCGGTGCGCAGCGTGCCGGCGGCATGGCGCGCATCGGCATCGGCATCGATCGCCTCGTCGACCGTGGCGGCCGCATCGACCGCTTGGTTCGGCGCGTCGCCCGCGAGCGGCGCGAGCGTGTAGTCGACGGCGCGCGCTTGCATGTCGTACGACGCGTCGGTCGCATAGCCGAGCGCGACGATCGCGGGTACGTTCGCCGGATCGGCGCCCGGCCGCGCCGCGTGATTGCGCGCGAGCTGCGCGAACAGATGGAACACCGCGTTGCCGTCGAGCGCGTACAGCACCGGATGGCCCGCGGGCGGCGCGGGCTGCGGCGGCAGCGCGACGAAGATGCGCCGTCGCTGGCCGGCGATCGACACGTCGATCTGACGGCTTCGCGGCGTCTGGACAGCGGGCGCGTCGGCGAGGCCAGGCAGCGTATCGATGCGCCGGATATCGTGAGCGACGCTTGCCGGGGCCGCTTGGCAAGGCAGTGAGGACAGTGCGCTGCCGATCCCGGCGAGCAGCAGCGAGCGTCGCGTCGCGGAAGGGAAGCCGGTCATGTCAGCGCGCCTCGCTGATCCAGTATTCGCCGTTCAGCGCGACCGGCTGAAAGCGCGCGTACATCTGCTCGAGCGTGCGTCGCGGATCGAGATCGGCGAACAGCTCGGGATGCAGCCATTTGGCCATCGCCTGCACGGCGACGACGTTGAACGGGGAGTTGTAGAAGTGATGCCAGATCGCATGCGCGCGGCCTTGCCGGATCGCCCGGAGCGGCGCGAGCTGGGGCCGCCGCAGTGATTGCTCGAGCGAGCGACGTGCGACGTCGGCGGGCACGCCCGCGCCGAGCGCGATGCGCTGCGGCGCGCTTTGCAGCGTCTGCGCGGAGCCGATCGCGGTACCGATGTAGACCGACGGCTGGCGGCTCAGCAGGTATTCGGGATTGAGTATTCCGTGCTCGCCGGGCACGATGCCCTTCGCGACGTTGGCGCCGCCTGCGGCATCGAGGAGGCGCCCCATCATGCCCGTCATCGTGTCGCAGCAGTCGGTCGCGAGACCGACGCGGCTTTCGAGAAACACGGTCGGCGCGGCGGGATGCGCGGTCTTCAGCCGCTGCCGGACGACGTCCAGCTGCCGCTGCCACTCGGCATTGAACGCGGCCGCGCGCTCGGGCGCGCCGAACACTTGGCCGAGCACCGCGACGCTGCGCGGCGTGTTGCCGAGCGGGTCGTGCCGGAAATCGACGAACACGATCGCGACGCCGGCCGCTTCGAGCCGCGCGAGCGTCTCGCGATCGCGCTCGCCGGGGCCGTGGCCGCCGCCCAGTCCGAAGATCGCGACTTGCGGTCGCAGCGCGAGCGCGCGCTCGTCGCTGAAGCTGCCCGCCTGCGAACGGCCGATCCGCGGCACGTCGTCCAGATGCGGAAACGTGCTGCGCCACTGCGCATAGCTTGCCGGATCGAGCTGCTCGAAGTCGCCCATCATGCCGACGAGCCGGCGGCTCGGGTCGCCGCGTTCGACGATCGCGAGCGCGGGCAGCAAACGCCCTTCGCCGAGCAGCACGCGCTCGACGTTCGACGGCAGGCGGACGGTGCGGCCCGCGAGATCGGTGACGGTCTGCTGCGCGTGTGCGGAATGGATCAACGCCGCGGTCAACCATGCGCAAAGCAGTGACCAAAATCTGCTTGTGTTTCTCACGCTATTCCCGATACGATATAAATGATAATTATTCTCATTTAATTCTAACCGAGATTACGCCCCTGTAGCCGCGCCTGATGTTTGGCCGAGCAACGGAATGGTTTGCGTGAGCGGCGACGTGCGTCGCCGGGCCGCGGCGTCGAGGGGCGAGCGAAGTGCGGGCGGGGTTGAAGAAATTGAATGCGCGCGTAGAAAACCTGTTTCCTTCCGGTCGCCGCGACCATGCGGCGCATGTCGCCAAGGTCCGCGAAGTACGGCCGGGCCTGCGTGTTCATGCGGACGACGCTATCGACGAATTCGACGCGGTCATGTCCGGTCAATGCACGGCGGGGCTGCATCTCGTGCTGTTGCTCGAAGGCGAGCTCGACGTGTCGTACGGCGATCGCCGCATCGTGCTGACGACCGCCTGCCGGCCGGGTGCACGACAGGCCCAGCCGCTCGGCCGCAAACCGCTGGGCGAGATGCAGGCGTTCCTCGTGAACGCGGTCGAGCCGGACACGTTCAGCCGGCGCATCAGCAAGGGCGGCTACGCGCGCCGCTTGAGTCTCGGCATCTCGGGCGAATGGCTGCAACACCTGCAGGCGGCGAGTCGCGCCGCGATGCCCGAGCGGCTCGATTCGCTGCTGTCCGCGCATCTGTCGGTGCGCTTCTGGCAGCCGACGCCGCGCGCGATTGCGCTTGCCGAGCAGATCGTGCGGCCACCCGCGTATCAGCCGATGCTCCAGGCGATCTACCTCGAAAGCCGCGTGCTCGATCTGCTCGCCGAAGCGCTCGCGCCGCTGCAAGCCGACCAGCATTTGCCCGCGGCGGGCGCGGCGTCGGACGCGGCGAGCCTCGGCTCGCGCGGCTATCGCCGGATGGCCGATTTGCGCGCGTTCCTCGGCAGCGAGGCCGCGCAACAATTGTCCCTCGACGACATCGCGCGCCAGGTGGGGATGAACGCGAACGCGATGCAGCGCCAGTTCCGCAGCGTCTACGGCACGACGATCTTCGACTTCCTGCGCGAAAGCAGCCTGCAGCGCGCGCGCCTCGCGCTCGAGCGCGACGCGATCAGCGTCAAGCAGGCGGCGGCGCTCGCGGGCTACACGAGCGCGGCGAATTTCGCGACCGCGTACAAGCGGCGCTTCGGCGTGACGCCGAAGCTCGCGCGCCGCAGCGGCCAGCACTGAGTGCGGGGCGCCGCGCGCGGCGTCGCGCATGACGTCGCGCATGACGTCGCGTTGCGCAAACAACTTCGTACCTTTCACAAATCTATCAACGCCTTTCGTCATTGATAATGGAAATGAGAATCAATTCCATTTGTCGGGCTAGAAAGTCGTTATGTCGAGTCACGTTCCAGGCTTTGCGATAAAGCCGGCGGTCGCCGCCGGTCTGTACATGATGGGGGCGTCCGTCGGGTGGGCGCAGCAGGCGGCCGAGCCCGCGCCCGTCGAGGATGCCGCCGCACTGAAGGCGATTGTCGTGACCGCCAGCCAGCGCGAGCAGGCGATCAAGGAGGCGCCCGCGAGCATCTCCGTCATCACCCGCGACGAGATCGAGGCGAAGCCGTACACGTCGTTCGCCGACATCGTCGGCAAGGTCGAGGGCGTGAGCGTCGTCGGCGCGTCGCCGAACGATCAGGACATCTCGATTCGCGGGATGCCCGGCGAATACACGCTGATCCTCGTCGACGGCCGCCGCCAGACCACCCGCGAGACGATGAACCGCGGCACGGGCGGCGTGCAGAGCAACCTGCTGCCGCCGCTCTCCGCGATCGAGCGGATCGAGGTCGTGCGCGGGCCGATGTCGTCGCTGTACGGCGCCGATGCGATGGGTGGCGTGATCAACGTGATCACCCGCAAGGTGCCGAAGCGCTGGGGCGGCACTGTCACGGCGGGCAGCGTGTTCCAGCTCGAATCGAATCAGGGCGACACGCAAAGCGTCGACTTCTGGGTCGGCGGCCCGCTTAAGCGCGACGTGCTCGGCCTGCAGGTGTCGGGGCGCGCGCTGCATCGGAGCGAAGACCGCATTTATTACCCGAAGAGCGCGACGAGCGGCGCGAACGGACAGCGCGTCGCGAACTTCGACGTGAAGCTGACCGCGAAGCCCGCGAGCAATCAGGACATCACGCTGAACGCGGGCCACGATCAGTTCAGCTATCTGAGCACGCCGGGCAAGAGCATCGCGCCCGCGAAGCCGAATACGGCCGCGACGACGATCGTCGAGACGCGCCACGTGCGCGACTACTGGGGCATCACGCACAACGGCCGCTGGGGCTTCGGCAATTCGACGCTGTCGCTGTACGGCGAGCGCGGCACGCAGGAGCAATGGACGGCGCTCGCGCCGTCGTCCGTGAAGCCGGCGATCACCGACACCGTGCTCGAAGGCAAGGTCGAGGTGCCGTGGTGGGGCGAGCGCAACATCCTGACGGCGGGCGCGCAGCACATCTGGTCGCGGCTGTCCGGCGCGGGGCGGCAGGATGCGGTGCCGAAGGGCTACGGCGTCAACTCGGACAGCATCCAGCGCAATGCGTGGGCGCTCTTCGCGGAGAACGATTACTTCTTCGACAGCCGCTTTACGCTGACGACGGGCGTGCGGCTCGACCACGACGAGCGCTACGGCAGCCACGTGAGCCCGCGCGCGTATGGCGTCTACAAGCTGAGCCCGACGCTCACGCTGCGCGGCGGCGTGTCCGCCGGCTTCAAGCCGCCTTCGCTGCGCCAGAGCACGGCCGGCTACTGCATGACGTCGGGCGGCGCGGCGGGCGCGGTGCCCGGCACGCTGTGCGGCAATCCGGACCTGAAGCCGGAAACGAGCCTGAGCGAAGAGCTCGGCATCCGGTACGACCGCGGCGAGAGCCACGTGAGCCTCACGCTGTTCAACAACCTGTTCAAGAACAAGGTCGCGAGCTACGACTCGGGCGTCGCCGATCCGCACTCGCCCGGCCGCAACATCTACGTGTACGACAACGTCGACCGCGTGAAGCTGTACGGGCTCGAAATCGGCGCGGGCGCGCGCGTCGTGAAGCAAGTGAAGCTCTCGGGCGCGTACACGTTCACGCAATCGCGCCGCGAGGGCAGCGGCGAGAAGGCGTTCAACGGCAGCTCGCTCGACGGCTTCCCGCTCGACAAGACGCCGAAGCACAAATTCAACGTGCAGGTGGACTGGACGCCGACGCCGCGCCTCGATCTGTACGCGAACGTCAATTACACGGGCACCGAGTACTGGGCCGCGTTCCGCAACGGCGCGCAGGGCGTGCGCGAACGGCCGTCGACGACGACGTTCGACATCGGCGGCCGCTACCGGATCGACAAGCACCTCTCGGTCAATTTCGCGGTGCTGAACCTGACGAACAGGATGGTGCCGATTGACGACCGCACGCGGGCGACCGGCCTGAGCGGCAACTGGCTCGTCGACCAGGGCCGCCGCATCGCGGTGAGCCTCACCGCCGAGATGTAATGCGAACGCGCCGCACGACGCGGCGCGTCGATCCAGACGAATCGAATCCGGAGAGCAGAACGTGAACGCGCTTCCCAAGCCTGAGTTTTTGTCAGCTATCCAAAATATGCTCGACGCATACGAGCCCGATGCGCCGCTCTTCTTCGCGACGCCGAGCCATACGCTGCTCGCGCAGGACATCATCGAGCGAGTGCCGCATGCGGACGAGCCGCTCGGCGCGCGCGTGCAGCGTGCGCTCGCGCAAGCCCGCGAGCAAGGGCACGACGACGCGGCGGTCGTCGGCGCGGTGCCGTTCGACGTCGAGCGTCCCGCGGCGCTCAGCGTCGTGCGCGCGATGCTGCGCGGCGGTCCGCTCGGCGACGTGCAGGCATCGCCACCCGCCGCGCATCGCTACGACTCGCGCGCGGTGCCGCCGGGCGACGATTACGCGGCGGCCGTCGCGCAAGCGGTCGCGAGCATTCGCGCCGGGCATCTCGACAAAGTCGTGCTCGCACGCACGCTCGAGCTGACGGGCGCGCAGCCGGTCGACGTGCGCGCGCTGATCGAAAGGCTCGCCGCGCGCAATCCGCACGGCTATACGTTCTCGGTCGACGTCGGCGACGGGCGCACGCTGCTCGGCGCGAGCCCCGAGCTGCTCATCAGCCGCTTCCAGGGCGTGATGCGTGCGAATCCGCTCGCCGGGTCCGCGCCGCGCAGCAGCGATCCGGTCGAAGATCGCAGGCGCGCGGAGGCGCTGCTCGCGTCGGCGAAGGATCTCGACGAGCATCGCGTCGTCGTCGACGCGGTGAAGGAAAGCCTCGCGCCATTTTGCAAGAAGCTCGTCGTGCCCGCGCGTCCGTCGCTCGTCCATACGCAGACGATGTGGCATCTGTCGACCGAAGTCACCGGCGAAACGAGCGCCGATGCGCTGACGCTCGCGCTCGCGCTGCATCCGACGCCCGCCGTGTGCGGCTATCCGCGCAGCGCCGCGCGCGAAGCGATCCTGCGCGCCGAGCCGTTCGATCGCGGCTTCTATGCGGGCACGCTCGGTTGGGTCGATGCGCGCGGCGACGGCGAATGGATCGTCACGATCCGCTGCGCGGAAGCGCGGGGTCGCACGCTGCGGCTCTTCGCGGGCGCGGGCGTCGTCGGCGATTCGCGGCCGGCAGCGGAGCTCGCGGAAACGGCGGCGAAGTTCCGCACGATGCTCGACGCGATGGGCGTCGATCGAACGGCGGAGATCGATGCGACCGACGCGGCCGACGCAACCGACGCAACCGACGCAACCGACGCAACCGACGCAACCGACGCAACCGACGCGGCCGACGCGGCCGACGCGGCCTCGAGGATCGTCGCATGACGCTCGCGCATTGGACGCCGTGGCCGGACGGCGTCGCAGCCGAGTATCGGCGCAAAGGCCATTGGCAGGGGCAATCGTTCGGACAACTGCTCGATGAGCTCGCCACGCGGTACGGCGAGCGCATCGCGCTCGTCGAAGGCGACACGCGCTGGTCGTACCGGCAGCTCGCGAACGAAGCGACGCGCGTCGCGCGCGGACTCGCCGCGCGCGGAATTCGTCCGCGCGATCGCGTCGTCGTCCAGTTGCCGAACTGCTTCGAATTTTTCGCGGTCGTCTTCGCGCTGTTCAGGCTCGGCGCGCTGCCCGTGTTCGCGCTGCCCGCGCATCGCAGGCAGGAGATCGGCCACTTCTGCCGGCACGCGGAAGCGGTCGCATACGTCGCGGCGGACCGGCACGGCGGATTCGACTACCGCGCACTCGCGAAGACCGTGCAGGCGCAAGCGCCGACGCTCGAGCACGTGCTGATCGTCGGCGATGCGGGCGAGCACGTCGCGCTGGCCGATCTGCGCGGCGACGACGAAGCGATCGCGCTGCCCGATGGCCCCGGCGCGCACGAAGTCGCGTTCCTGCAACTATCAGGCGGCAGCACGGGTACGCCGAAGCTGATTCCGCGCACGCATGACGACTATCTGTACAGCATTCGCGAAAGCGCGCGCATTTGCGGACTCGACGAAACGAGCGTCTACCTGTGCGTGCTGCCCGTCGCGCACAACTACGCACTGAGCTCGCCCGGCACGTTCGGCGCGCTGTACGCAGGCGGCACCGTCGTGTTGTGCGACGGCGGCAGTCCCGATCAGGCGTTTCCGTTGATCGAGCGCGAACGCGTGACGATCGCAGCGCTCGTGCCGTCGCTCGTTCCCGTGTGGCTTGCCGCCGCCGCGAAACGGCGCGTGGCGCTCGCGAGTCTGCGCGTCGTGCAGGTCGGCGGCGCGCGCTTCGACACGACGCTTGCGCGGCGCATCGAGCCGGAGCTCGGCGCGAAGCTGCAGCAGGTATTCGGGATGGCTGAGGGTCTCGTCAACTACACGCGGCTCGACGATCCCGCCGACGTGGTCGTCCATACGCAAGGTCGGCCGATTTCCTCGGACGACGAGATCCGCATCGTCGACGACGACGATCGTCCGGTCGCGCCGGGCGAGGTAGGCCATCTGCTGACGCGCGGACCGTACACGATTCGCGGCTACTACAAAGCGGACGCGCACAACGCGCGCGCGTTCACGCCGGACGGTTTCTATCGGACGGGCGACCGCGTGCGGATGAGCGCGGCGGGCCATCTCGTCGTCGAAGGCCGTGCGAAGGATCAGATCAACCGTGGCGGCGAGAAGATCGCGGCCGAAGAGGTCGAGCATTTGCTGCTCGCGCATCCGGGCGTCGTCGACGCGGCGCTCGTCGCGATGCCCGATCCGTATCTCGGCGAGAAGAGCTGCGCGTACGTGATCGGCAGCGAGCCGACGCCGCGCGCGACGGATCTGCTGCGCTTCCTGCGCGAGCAAGGCATCGCTGCCTACAAGATTCCCGATCGAATCGAATTCGTCGACGCATTCCCGAAGACGCCCGTCGGCAAGACCGACAAGAAAGCGCTGCGCAGCGACATCGCGAACCGGCTGGCCACGGCCGAAGCGACCGTCGGCTGACCTCGCATGCGGCGTTCCTTGACACTCCAAAATAACTTCAAGATCGATATGGCCATTCCGAAGATCCCTTCGTATCCGATGCCTGCGGACATCCCCGAGAGTCGCGTCGCGTGGCGCTTCGACGCCGCTCGCGCGGCGCTCCTCGTGCACGACATGCAGGACTACTTCCTCGACTCCTACGATCGCGACGCGGCGCCGATTCCCGATGCGATCGCGAACGTGCGTCGCTTGATCGATTTCGCGCGCGCGAACGGCATGCCGGTGTACTACACCGCGCAGTTGCCGCAGCAAGCGGCCGCCGAGCGCGGGCTGCTGACCGACATGTGGGGACCGGGCCTGACCGCGCAGCCCGGGCGCGCGCCGATCTGCTCGGCGCTCGCGCCGGCATCGGGCGACGTCGTGCTCGACAAGTGGCGCTACAGCGCATTTCAACGTTCGGATTTCGAATCGATGCTGCGCGGTGCGCAGCGCGATCAGCTCGTGATCTGCGGCATCTATGCGCATATCGGCTGCCTGATGACCGCATGCGAGGCGTTCATGAAGGATGTCCAGCCGTTCTTCGTTGCCGATGCGCTCGCCGATTTCTCCGAGCACGAGCATCGGATGGCGCTCGATTACGTCGCGCGCCGCTGCGGCAAGGTCGTGCTCGCACGCGAGCTCGCCGACGATCGGCGGGCCGTGGCCGAACCGGCATCGATCGCGGCCGTCGCGGCGCAGGTTGCGCACATGCTGCAGATCGCCGCAGCGGACCTGCCGCCGCACGACAACCTGCTCGACCATGGGCTCGACTCGGTGCGGATCATGACGCTCGTCGAGACGTGGCGTCAGGCGGGGCGCGACGTGTCGTTCGTGCAGCTCGCCGAAGCGCCGACGCTCGCCGCATGGGCGCAACTGCTGCAACGCGTGGACCGCGTGGCCGCATGATGGGGAGAACGACGATGCAACAGCCGGATTCGAACGCGCCGCCGGGCGTGTTCCTCGTCAGCACCGCCGAACTCACCGTGCCGCAGGCCGACCGCGTGCTGTTCAAGATGTGCAAGCACTACGCGATCAAGGTGCCGGTCGCATTCGACGCGCATCGCGCGGCAATCGACTTTCCATACGGCAAGTGCCACGTGCTGCGCACCGATGACGTCCTGAGCATCCGCTGCGAAGCCGATTCGATCGAGAAGCTAGAACAGATCCAGTACGTGATGGACGAGCACCTCGCGCTGATGGCGCGCAACAAGCAACTGGTCGTCGACTGGCGGCGCGCCTGACGTGCATCGCCTTTCCTTTTCTTCTTCCGCACAAGGCTACATGCAGCACACGAGTCAACGGATGCGCGCGACCTCCGCGCAATACGGCATTTGGGTCGCGCAACAGGTCGACCCGGAAGATACGGGCTATCTCACGGCCGAGGCGGTCGAGCTCGCCGGCGCGCTCGACATCGACGCGCTTGTCGCCGGCGTCGAAGAAGTGATCGATCGCGCCGATACGCTGCACATGCGCTTCGAATGGGCCGGCGACACGCTTTGGCAGCATCGTCGTCCCGCGTGCACGCGGCTGCCCGTCGTCGACTTCAGTGCGCACGATGATCCCGACGCGGCCGCGCATGCGTGGATGCAGGCGTCGCTGGCGGTCTGCTGCGACGTGACGTCGGACGTGCTGTACCGAACGGCGTTGCTGCGGCTGTCGCCGCAGCGCCACTGGTGGTATCTGCAGATCCATCACATCGCGATCGACGGGTTCGGCTACAGCCTGATCCAGCAAGCGGTCGCCGCGCGCTACAACGCGCGCGTCGCAGCGACGCCGCTGCCTGCGCTGCCCGATTGGAACATCGAACGAGTCGTCGCAGCGGAAGCCGCGTATCGCGAGACGGGCCGCTTCGAGCGTGATCGCGCGTTCTGGATCGAGCATCTGCGCGACGTGCCCGCACCCGCCGAGATCGCGCCGAAGCGGGATGTCGGCAACACGGCGCGGCGGCGCGTGCTGACGCTCGAGCCGGCGCAGGTCCGCACGCTTTGCGCGGCCGCCGAGCGCGCGGGCGCCGAATGGACCGCCTGGATGCTGGCCGCGATCGGCGTGTGGCTCGGCAAGCAGGCGGGCCAGCGCGACCTGACGTTCGGCCTGCCGGTGATGAACCGCCTCGGCACGCCCGCGCTCAACGTGCCGTGCATGGCGATGAACATCGTGCCGCTTCGCGTGCACGTTCGCGCCGACGCGACGCCGCGCACGCTCGCGGCCGACACGATCCGCGATCTGCGCGCGATCCGGCCGCATCTGTACTACCGCTACGGATGGATTCGCGGCGATCTCGGCCTGCTCGAGCACAACACGTTTCTGTTCAACCAGGCGGTGAATCTGATGCCGTTCGACCGGCGGATTGCATTCGCCGGATTGAAGAGCGACATGCGGCCCGTGAGCGGCGGCCCCGTCAAGGATCTGAACGTGACGCTCGTCGTGCGCGACGGCGCATGGCATGTCGCGCTCGAAGCGAATCCGAATGCGTACGACGACGCGCGCGCGTCGGCGCTCGCGGACAGCCTGTCCGGCTGGCTCTTCGCGTTCGCCGCGCACGAGCCGGATGCGCCGCTCGAGCCGTTGCTGCGCGATCTGCCGCCGCCGTCGATTTGCCGCGGCGAGCCGCTTGTCGAACCCGTCGTCGACGTGCTCGCACTCATACGGCAGGCGGCCGAGCGTGCGCCGAGCCAGATCGCGATCGAAGCGGGCGACGCGCGGATCGATTACCGGGCGCTGCTCGCGCGTGTCGATGCGATCGCCGCCGCGCTTGCCGAGCACGGCGCGAACGATCGCAGCCGGGTTGCGATACTTGCGCCGCGCTCGCTGGATGCGATCGCGTCGATGCTTGCCGTGCTGCAGATCGGCGCGGCGTTCGTGCCGCTTGATCCGGACGGTCCCGCGCAGCGCATGGCGAGCGTGCTCGCGGACGCTGCACCTGATCTCGTGCTGACGCGTGCACCGTGGCGGCGCGATGCAGGCGCCGCGACGACGCTCGATCTCGACGAGATCGACGCATTCGGCGCATTCGGCGTCGGCGCTGACGCTGACGCCGATGCCAATGCCGACGCCGACGCCGACGCCGACGCCGACGCCGACGCCGCGCGCAGCGTGCTCCTCGATGCCGCGCCGCGCATCGAACCGGGTCGTCGGCATCCCGCCTATTTGCTCTACACGTCCGGCTCGACCGGCAGGCCGAACGGCGTGCTGGTCGGCCGCCTCGCGCTTGCGCAGTTCGTCGCGAGCACGCGCGCGCTGTACGGCGTCGGCCCGGCCGATCGCGTGCTGCAGTTCGCGCCGCTGCATTTCGATGCGAGTCTCGAGGAGATCTTCGTCACGCTCTGCCGCGGCGCGACGCTCGTGCTGCGCGACGACGCGATGCTCGATTCGGTCGCGACGTTCGCCGCCGCGATCGAGCGTCTCGGGATTACCGTGCTCGATTTGCCGACCGCGTACTGGCACGTGCTCGCGCACGCGCTCGATGCCGAGGCCGCGCGCCGGCTCGGCGGCGTGCGATTGACGATCGTCGGCGGCGAGGCCGCGCTGCCCGAACGGATCGCGCGCTGGCGCGAGCTGCTGCCGCAGCAAGTGCTGATGAACACGTATGGGCCGACCGAAGCGACGGTCATCGCGACGGCCGCGCGCGTCGGCGGCCCGCAAGCGGTCTGGACTGCAGGCGACGCAGTGCCGATCGGCCTCCCGCGTCCGGGCGTCGGTGCGCGGATCGTCGATGAGCGGCTGTATCCGGTTGCGGCCGGGCGAGTCGGCGAACTGGTGCTCGTCGGCGACGCGCTCGCGCTCGAGTATCTGCACGATCCCGAGTTGACCGCCGCGCGCTTCGTCGCGCTGCCGGACACCGGCGAGCGCGCATATCGAACGGGCGACCTCGCGCAATTGCACGACGGGCAGTTGCGATTCGTCGGCCGCATCGATCATCAGGTGAAGATCAGCGGCCTGCGCATTGAGCCGCTCGAGATCGAGAATCTGTTGCTTCGGACGCCGAACGTGCGCGAAGCCGCCGTCGTGCCGGTGGCGCGCGGCGCGGGAAACTGCACGCTGACGGCGTTCGTCGCGGGCGAACGCGACGTGGACGCGCTGCGCGCGCTGCTCGCGCAATCGCTGCCGGCGCCGGCGATTCCCGACGCGTGGCACGTGCTCGACGCGCTGCCGTGCAATCCGAACGGGAAGACCGACCGCAAGGCGCTGCTGCTGCGCGCGAAGCAGCGTGAGGCGGATGCCGCCGGCCACGATGTCGGCGCGAGCGCGCTGGAACGGCAGGTGATGCAGGTCTGGCGGCAGGTGCTCGGCGACGTGTCGCTGACGAGCGCGTCGAATTTCTTCGACCTGGGCGGCAAGTCGCTGCAGGCGATCCAGGCGGCTGCGCAGCTTGCAATCGAGTTGCGGCGCGATGTGCCGGTGTCGATGCTGTTCCGCCACGCGACCGTGCAGGCGCTCGCGCACGCGCTGACGGCGCCGCACGCGTATCACCGGCCGGGGACCACGCACGACGCGTTCGCGCCGACGCTCGCGATCCAGTCCGGCCCGGCAGGCGCGCCTGCGCTGATCTGCATTCATCCGGCCGACGGACTCGCATGGGGCTATCTTCGCGTCGCGCGCCATCTGCCGGATGCGACCGTGCACGGTCTGCAATTGGCGGTCGACGAGACGCGCGAAGCGCGGGATTTCGATGCGCTCGTCGAGCGCTACGCGGCGCGCGTGCGCGCGTTGCAGCCGGACGGGCCGTACCACTTGCTCGGCTGGTCGCTGGGCGGCGCGCTCGCGCACGGCGTCGCCGCGAAGCTGCGCGGCGACGGGCACGCGATCGGCCTGCTCGCGCTGATGGACAGCTATCCCGCGTCGGCGTGGGCCGCGCATCCGATGCCGGCGCTGCGCGATGCGTTGCAGATCCTGCTGACCGCGAACGGCGATTTCGAGACCGACGGCGTCGCAGACGACGTGCTGCGCCAGCGGCTGCTGCGTGCGAACAGCGCGTTCGCCGCGCTCGGCGCGGCGCGCCTCGACGCGCATGCGGAGCAGATGCTGCGGCAGATGCGGCTGTTCCGTGCAAGCAAGACGCCGCGCTATGACGGCGACGTGCTGCTGTTTCGTGCGGCTCGCAATCCGGCGCACGTGCCGGCGCCCGGCGCATGGGAGGTCCATCTGCGGCCGGGCGCGCTCGCATGCCGCGTGCTCGCGTGCTCGCACGACGGGATGTCCGATCCCGCGCCGATGGCCGAGATCGGCGCGGCGCTCGCCGAGCGTCTTCGCTGAGACGCGCGCGCCACTTCGATGATATTTCAGGAGCTTGATCCGATGAACAGCACCTTCACCGATTTTCCGGGGGCCGTCGCCGTGGTGAGCGGCGCCGCGCAGGGCATCGGCGCGGCGGTCGCCCGCGCGCTGGCCGCGCGCGGCATCGTCGTCGCGGCGCTCGACGTGCGCGCGGATGCGCTCGCGCAGCTCGCGGCCGATGCCGAATCGGCCGGCCGGCGCATCCATCCGTTCGACGTCGATGTCGCGAATGCCGATGCGGTGCGCGCGGCCGTCGAACGCATCGATACGACGCTCGGCCCGATCGGCATGCTCGCGAACGTCGCGGGCATCCTGCGTCTCGCCGACGTCCGCACGCTGAGCGACGAAGACTGGGCGCACAGCTTCGCCGTCAATACGCACGGCGTGTTCCATCTGTCGCGCGCGGTCGCGCAGCGGATGATCCCGCGGCGCGCGGGCAGCATCGTCACGGTCGGCTCGAACGCGGCGCGCGTGCCGCGGACGCAGATGGCGGCCTATGCGGCGTCGAAGGCGGCCGCGCATCAATTCACGAAATGCCTCGGGCTCGAACTCGCCGAGCACGGGATTCGCTGCAACGTCGTCGCGCCCGGCTCGACCGACACGCAGATGCAGCGCCAGCTCTGGACCGACGAGCGCAGCGTCGACGCGGTGATCGCGGGCTCGCTGCCCGCGTTCCGGACCGGCATCCCGCTGCGCCGGATCGCCGATCCGGACGATGTCGCGTCGGCCGTGCTGTTCCTGCTGTCGAACGCGTCGCGCCACGTGACGCTGCACAGCCTGTGCGTCGACGGCGGCGCGACGCTCGGCGCGTGACGCGGCAGCCGGCGCGCGTCGGACGCACGCGCGCCGGCTACTTCTCTTTTCTCGCTATCCGGTTATGAAAAACATCACCCTGTACCCGAACGGCGGCTTGGCCGGGTCGCGCGCAAGCGTCGCGCGGCAGCGGGTCGGCATGCGGCTGCCGACGCCCGCCGCGCTGCGCCGCCGCTATCCGCTCTCGGCGACCATCCAGACGACCGTCGACGCGGGCCGACGTCAAGTGCAGGCGATTCTCGAACAGCGTGATCCGCGCTGGCTCGCGATCGTCGGACCGTGCTCGATCCACGATCCGCAAGCGGCGCTCGACTACGCGCTGCATCTCGCGCGTCTCGCGGATGCGGTGCGGGACGTGTTCTGCGTCGTGATGCGCGTGTACTTCGAAAAGCCGCGCACGACGGTCGGCTGGAAGGGGCTCATCAACGATCCGCGCCTCGACGGCAGCCATCGTATCGACGAAGGGCTCGCGACCGCACGCCGGCTGCTGTGCGAAGTGAACGCGCTCGGGCTGCCGGCCGCGATCGAGGCGCTCGATCTCGTCACGCCGCATTACCTCGGCGATCTCGTGAGCTGGGCGGCGATCGGCGCGCGCACGACCGAATCGCAGGTGCATCGTGAGATGGCGTCGGGGCTGCCGATGCCGGTCGGATTCAAGAACGGCACGGACGGCGGCGTCGAGATCGCGATTCACGCGATGCAGAGCAGCATGCGGCCGCACGCGTTCATCGGCCTGCACGACGAAGGCTATCCGGTCGTGCTGCACACCGACGGCAATCCGTACGCGCACCTCGTGCTGCGAGGCGGCCGCGACGGCCCGAACTACGACGCCGCGAGCGTCGCGGCGGCCGAGCACGCGCTGCGCGCGAACCGGCTGCCGACGAACGTCGTCGTCGATTGCTCGCATGCGAACTGCGACAAGCAGCATGCGCGGCAGGTCGCGGTGCTCGACGACATCGTCGACCAGATCTGCGCCGGCAATCGCTCGATTCGCGGCGTGATGCTCGAGAGTTTTCTCGAAGAAGGGCGGCAGGCGCTCGACGACGGGGCCGACGCGCTGCGCTACGGCTGCTCGATCACCGATCCCTGTCTCGGCTGGGACGCGACCGAAGCGGCGCTCGTCGCCGCGCACGCGCGTCTCGCCGCTCACATTGCGCGCCGTTGACGCGTCCGCGCGCGCGTTGCGCATCCATTCATCGAACGAACAGGAGCCTCATGTCCACGACTTCCGTTGAAACCCCGGCCGCCGCCGAGCGCGCCGGCTTGCCGCTGACGCCGCTGCTCATCGCGAACTTCACGATGATGGCGGGCAACTACGCGTTCGTCGCGATCGCGGCGCCCCTCGCGCGGATGCTGCATCTGCAGGCGTCGCACATCGGCGCGGTCATCGCCGTCGTCGGGGTCGTCTGGATCGCGACTGCGCGTCGCTGGGGACGCGCTGCGGACATTCGCGGCCGCGTGCCGGCGATGCGAACCGCGATCGCGGGCTTTGTCGCCTGCTACCTGCTGCTCGCGCTCTACGTGTGGTGGGCGCTGCGAGACGGCGCGCACGGCGTGCCGGCGCTCGCGCTGAGCCTGGCCGCGCTGTTCGTCACGCGCGCGGCGATGGGCGGCTGTTTCGCGGGGCTGCCCGTCGCGGCGACCGCGTGGATCGCGGACCGCACCGCGCCGCAACGGCGCGCGGCGACGATGGCGCGCTTCGGCGCGGCGGGCGCGATCGGCATGGTGATCGCACCGCCGCTCGCCGGCTGGATCGGCCGCTACGATCTCGCCGCGACGCTCGCCGTGTTCGCGCTATTGCCGCTCGCGGGCCTGCCAGGGCTCGGCCGCCTCGACGACGCGCGGCCGCGCGAGGTGCGCGGTGCGCCGCCGCGGCTCAAGATCAACGACGCGCGGATCCGGAGGCCGTGGCTCAGCGCATTCGCGCTGTACAGCGTCATCGCGATCGCGAACAGCGCGCTCGGGTTTTACGTGATCGATTGGTTGCACGTCGAAGCGCGGCACGCGGCGGTCGTCGTCGGCTATGCGCTCGGCTGCGCGGGGCTCGGCCTGATCGTGATGCAGTCGGCGGTTGCGCGGCTGCCGCGCATCGCGCCGCTGCAATGGCTGCGCTGGGGCGCGCTCGCGAGCGCGGCGGGATTCGCGTCGGTGCTGCTCGTCGAGCCGACGCAGCCGATGGCCGTCTGCGCCGGCTATCTCGTCGCGGCGTTTGGGATGGGGGCGTCGTTTCCGGCCGTCGCCGCGCTCGCGAGCGCGGCGGTCGATGCGCGCGAGCAGGGCGCGTGTGCGGGCACGATGTCGGTCGCGCAGGGGCTCAGCATGATCGTGGCGCCGCTCGTCGGCACCGCGCTGTACGACTGGCGCCCGCAGGCGCCGTTCGCGCTGATCGGCGTGCTGCTGCTGCTCGTGTCCTGTGCGACATGGCGAGGTGCGCGGCGTGCAGCCGCGAAGCGGTGAAGGCGTCGATCGCGCACCGCGCGGTTGCGGCGGCGCGCGATTCGCGGTGTTCGGCGCTCGACGTGGGACGTGCGATGCGCGCCCCACGTCCCACGCGATGCGCATCAGACCGCGCAGCGCGCGATGTGGAAGCGCAGCTCCGATTCCTCCGGATCGCCGTCGCCGCTGCGCGGGCGATAGACGCCGATGCTTGTACCGGCCGACGCGGTCGGCGCGAGCGTGACGGTCCAATCGGAATCGGACGAGTAGGGGCCGATCAGGACCGTGGTCGGGTTGTGCTGCGCGACGCGCGCCTGCGGCACGCGGCTCGTCAGGCAGTGCTCGACGTCGGCCGGGCTGCGCGGCGACGCGACGTAGATGATCCGGCCGCTGGGCGATTCGGCCTGCGGGCCGTTCGCCGGTGAGCCTGCGCAACCGGCGAGCGCCGCCACGGCGCCGACGAGCGCGCAGCTGGCGAGAATCCGAGTCGATTTCATGGGCGATCCAAGGTGAGTCATTCGGCAAAAACGCATCCGGATTCTATGCATTTCGCGTCGTTCCGATGCGCGACGTCGCGCGAAGGGCGGCGCGCCGAAGAGATTGAGGAAAATCCGATCGTGTCGCGAGCCTAACAAGGCATGCGCATCGTTTGTGTTAAAAATTGTTTTCGTTCGCGCGTATCGTGCCGATTGCGATCGTTTGCGACGACATGCATCGCGCGCGAATCGCGAATCGAACGCCGGGCAAACGCGATGGCATCGCGCGGCGGCGTGCGGTCGTGTGCATCCGGCTGATGTCGAGCGCGGCGGCGTGCCGCGCGTTTTGCGAGGACGGTGCGACGTGTCGAGCATCGTTGTTGCGCGTACCGGCGCGTACGCATGCATGCGCGATGCGCGGGTCGAACATTCGCAATACACGTCGCGCTTCACGCGTGGGTCCGCTGATGCGCACGATTCCCGGTCATCGGTCCCGCATTGTGGCTTCGCCACGTTCGGCGACTGCGTCGCCGCGCTCGCCGGCGTCGTGCCATTCGATGCGGCGCTTCCACGATGCGCGCGACCGCGGCCCGGCATCGCCCGGCGTTGCTTCCATCGCAACCGGCTGGCGAGATGCCGCACATTCGCTCATCGAATCGAATTCGCGTCGAATTTGATCAGACAAGTTAAATCGCAAGATTCGAATGGCGTGAGCCATTCCAGTGCGTTGCATTTGACCGAGATCCAGGAAATTCCCGCCGATCGTGCTATCTATTTGATCTTTCGGGCCGAATTCGGATCGGCTCGAAAGACGTGCGGGGCGTGTCAACGCAGCGTGCATTCGCTGCGTTATAGAACCGGCGCACGAGTGTTCACGCCGACGAAATCCTTACGTTTTGTAGGGTGCGCGTCGTGAATCTCGAACAATACCGGCGCTGGATGCGCTCCAACGCATCGTGATTAACCGGATATTTCCGTTTGGATATTCAAGGAAAAACAATGAAGAAGATCATCGCTTCGGTGGCAACCGCCGCTATCGCATTCGCTTCGGCTTCCGTGTTCGCACAAGCATCGGCACCGGCAGCCTCGGCGCCGGCGGCTGCTTCGGCTGTCAAGCACGACAAGAGCAAGCCGAAGCACGAACTGAAGCAGCACGGTTCGGAGAAGGCCAAGGCGAAGGCCTCCGCCGCTTCGGCAGCCGGCACGAACGACAAGGGCGCGCAGCAGTAAGCGCTTGCCCGCGGCGGCGCATCGCCGCCGTCGTGGCTCGTCATGACGAACCCCGCGTTTTCGCGAACGCGGGGTTTGTTTTTATGCGCGCGTCACGCGTGCGGCGGCTCCGGCTGCGACACGTGATCGATCAGCGCGCGCATTCGCTGCCAGTGCGAGCCTTCCCAGAACACGCGGCGGCACACGTCGCAGGTGACGAAGCGCGTGTGGCGCTGCAACACGCCTTGCGGCGCGCGGCCTTCGGCTTCGGCGGGATCGATGCGCCGCAGCGGCGCGTTGCACGACAGGCACAGCCGGAACGGCCGCGCGTTGCCGGCCAGATCGAGCCGGTCGAACAGCTCGCGCAGCTGCGCCTGCGGCTTCAGCGCGCGCACGTAGCAGCCATGCGTGATCGTGCGGCGCTTGAGCAGCTCGCGATCGCGCGTGAGGACGATCCGCGCTTCGCGCGCGGCGATCGCCTCGATCAGGTCGTCCGGACAATGGTTGTCGTACAGCGTGTCGAAGCCCGCGAGACGCAGCAATTGCGCAAGCCCGCCGAGATGCGCGTCCGCGATGAAACGCGTGACGCGCAGCGGCGCGGCGCGCACGCGCAGCAGCGGGCGGATGTCGATCGCTTCGAAGGTCGGGTAGACGGCGACGCGGTCGCCGTGCTCGAGCACGCGGCCGAACGGCGACGATTCGCCGTTGACGAGAATCAGCTCGACTTCGGTGTGCGGGACGCCGAGCGCTTCGATCGCATGCTTGACGCTCGCGCCGCGCATGCACGCGTGCTCGAATGCTCGGCGGCGTAGCGGCCGCGCGAGGAAATCGTTCAACTCCTCGTAGAAGCGGAAAGTCACGGTGACCATCGGGCGAGTATCCCACCGCCGCGCGTTTCCCGCACGTCGTGCGAGTTGCCGCGTGCGAGACGGCAAATGTCGCGCGCCTGTGCTTTACTCGTGCTTTCGACGGATATGACGAATTCAAGGAGCAGGACATGGACATCGGATTTATCGGCGTGGGCGAGATGGGCGGCGCCGTCGCGGCGAATCTGCTGAAGGCGGGGCATCGCGTGCGGGTGTGGAACCGCTCGGCCGAACGCGTCGCGCCGCTCGTCGAGCTGGGCGCGCAGCACGTCGCGACGGTCGCCGAAGCGTTCACGGGCGACGCAGTGTTCTCGATGCTCGCCGACGACGCGGCCGCGCGCGGCGTGTTCGACGCGTCGCTCCTCGAACATGCGCCCCGCGGCCTCATCCACGTAAACATGGCGACGATCTCCGTCGCGCTCGCCGAGCAGCTCGCGCATGCGCACGCGGCGCGCGGGATTCACTACGTCGCGGCACCCGTGATGGGGCGTCCGCACGTTGCGGCGGCGGCGCGCCTGACGATCATCGCGGCCGGCCCCGCGGAGGCGATCGACCGGATGCAGCCCGCATTCGACGCGATCGGCCAGAAGACCTGGCGGCTCGGCTCGCTGCCGCAGCACGCGAATGCGGTGAAGATCGCGGCCAACTTCACGATCGCATCGGCGATCGAGACGATGGGCGAGGCGGCGGCGCTGCTCGCCGCGCACGGCGTCGCGATGAACGACTATCTCGACGTGATCACGAACAGCGTGTTCCCCGGCCCCGTCTATCAGGGCTACGGCGCGATGATTGCCGAATCGCGCTACGAGCCGGCGCTCTTCAAGGCGCGGCTCGGCTTGAAGGACGTGCGGCTCGCGCTCGAGGCGGGCGATGCGTTGTCGGTGCCGCTGCCCATCGCGAGCGTCGTGCGCGACAGCCTGATCGAAGCGGTCGCGCACGGCGACGGCGACAAGGATTTCGCGGTGCTCGGGCAGGTCGCGGCGCGCCGGGCGGGGCGGTAACGCGCACCGGAGCCGCGAGCGGCTTGCGGCCGCCCCGCCGCAGGCAACGGCGCACGTTCCCCGGCATAATCGGCGTTTCCATTTCCATTTCCATTTCGATAGCGGGGCGGCAATGAATCTGCATACGTGGTGGCTGTTCGTCGCGACGGTGTTCGTCGTGTCGGCGATTCCCGGTCCGAACATGCTGCTCGTGATGACGCACGGCGCGCGTCACGGGCTGCGGCGTTCGACGGCGACGATGGCGGGCTGCATGACGGCGCTCGTCGCGATGCTGTCGGTGTCCGCCGCGGGGCTCGGCGTGTTCCTCGAAGCGTGGCCGGCGATGTTCGACGCGCTCCGCTTCGCGGGCGCCGCGTATCTGATCTATCTCGGCGTGAAGGCGTGGCGCGCGCGCATCGACGCGGAATCCGCCGCGGATGCCGCCGACGCTGCGCCGCAAGCGGGCCGCGCGAGCGCGTCCGAGTCGCGCTGGGCGCTCTTTCGCAACGGCTTTCTCGTCGCGGGCAGCAACCCGAAGGCGATCCTGTTCGCCGCCGCGCTCCTGCCGCAGTTCATCGACGCGTCCGCGCCGACGCTGCCGCAGTTCGGCATCCTCGTCGCGACGTTCGCCGTCATCGAGGTGAGCTGGTACATCGTGTACGCGTCGTTCGGCACGCGGATCGGCGTGACGCTCCGGAGCGCGAACGTCGCGAAGATTTTCAACCGCCTGACGGGTGGCCTGTTTGTCGGCTTCGGCGCAATGATGGCGCTCGTGCGGCACTGAGCGGCGTGCTCCGGTCGGTGAGTCGTCAAGTCGGCGAAATGGAGAATCGGCGAAGCGGCAAAGGCGCCGCGCGCACGCCGCATCGCCGTTCGTGAGATGGCGAAAACGCGCAGGCGGCTCGCTTCGAAGTTCGCGGCACGCCGACTGACGAAACGCGACTGCGGGCGCCGTTGCCGGCTCACGCGAATCGAAGCGACAGGCGGCCTCGAGTCCCGCGGAATCTCGGACGGCGACGAAGCCGCTCCGCGCGGTCGACTGCGACCTCGCGCATCGATGAATCGAAGCACGCCCCGATCGCGCTTCCGTAAGCGGCGAAAACGCCCCGCGTTGGCGACGACGCGGGGCGTCGTTTTTTCCGCGTTTCGTTCGCCGCCGCCCGGCGATCCAGTCCGGCGCGAACGCGAAGCCCACCGCGTATACCCGCCCCAGCCCGTGCTCACGCCCACGCCGCGCCGCACCCGCCAGCATCGCGCCGAGCGACCCGCCGACGAAGATCAGGGGACGAAGCAAAAATGCCGGCTCATTAGAGCCTGCATTCAAGGGAAAATCCGTATTTTCTCGATGGAAATGTTGCATTGCGTCAAACAAACCGGTATAGTTTGAACCGTCTCCTCCATGTCTCCTCTGATATGGATTCAGCCCGCCTCTTCAGGCGGGCTTTTTTTTGTGTGCGCCCGGCAGGGCGCATTCACTCGGAGGTGAAAATCCTCTACTCGCCGGGCAAGGGGAAGAGTTAGCCGAAGGCAAGGGTTTCCCGGGTGACTGGGAGTCTGAAGGAAGCCGGATGGCAAAGCGGTGGCCTGACGAACAGGAAGCGGATACGAGGCGTGGCGACTGGGTAAGGTGTCCCAATTCACCGAAGCCCGAAACTTGCCCCGACGTTGCTACGTAGATCCGACAGGCATAAGCGTGAAGGTGGGTGCGCAATACCCGGGGAGATCTGTTTCTGTGCTGGGGCGGTACGGCCAGCTACCGTGGCCGAGAGGCGGCGGGACACGGAAGCAGAAGTCAGCAGAAGGCATAGTAGGTCAAGGCGAAGGCGGAGAGCCGAAGAATACCGGGACCGAAGGCCTGAACAGTGAATGCCGAGAGTAGGACGGATGATCTCGAAGCCTGTTATGGATGCAGAACCGCACGTACGGTGGTGTGAGAGGGCTGAGGGGGTAACCCCTCACCCTACTCAATTTCATCGCATCCGAGCCACGCCCGCGCCGGCCCTCCGTCAGAACTTGTAGGACACCGCGACGAAACTGACGATCGGATCCGCCTTCAGATCGTTCTTCGATTCCGCCAGCACCGTCCCGTCGGCGGCCTTGATCGTCACCGTCGAGGTCGTCTTCAGCGGGATGTACGTGACCGATGCGAGCAGGCCCCAGTGATCGGTGAAGTTGTACGTAATGCCCGCATTGAACACCGGCTGCCACGACGACGACGCCTTCGCCGACACCTGCGTCGGTCCCGGCTTGCCGGCGCCCGCGGCGAGCACGGCGCCGAGGTTGTCCTGCGTCGACTTCACGAAGTTGCGGTTCAACTGAAGATCGCTGAACCAGTTGTACGACACGCCGATGCCGACGAACGGCCGGACCCTCGAGTTCGCCTGCGCGAAGTAGTACTGGAACAGCACGGCCGGACTCCACTGGCGCACGCTCTTGACGATCGGGTTGATCTGCGGATCGCCGAGGTTTTGCGACGCGAGCGCGCCCGCCGGTCCGGGCGGGCGGATGGTGCCTTGCCCGGTGATCTTGAAGACGGGCGGCACGCCCGCCACTGTCGTGACCGCGATGTTGTCGGTCAGGAAGTGGCTCGTGGTCAGGCCGACCGTGTCCGCGCCGCTCGTGCGCGTGCCCGTGCCCGGCGACGTGAACGACCCGGTCAGCCCGAGCGGCGTGTTGATCGGCGTCGGCGCGACGCTCGTCGTGAGCGGCGTGGTGCTTTGCTGCGGCATCACATGGAACCAGCCGAGCGTGACGACGTTGCTGCCCGCGCTTTGCGCGTGAGCGGCGAGCGGCGTCAATGCGGCGGCGCCGAGCGCCGCGCAGAGTATTTTTTTCATACGGCCTCCCTGGCGCTTATTGCACGAAGGCGCCGACCGTGAAATACGGCGACGACGAATTCGACATATCGAGGAAGCCAAATGCCCCGCCCGCTCCGGTGAAGATGAACTTGCCGGTCGGCGTCGAGCTGCTCGCGCCGACGTGCGTCGACGTGATCGTGCCCGGCACCGTCTGCGTGTAGTCGAGATTGAGCGCGGTGGCGAGCGATGCTTGCGACGCATTGAACGGATCGAGAAGCGTCGCCTGCTTGTCGACGAGCACCGTCGAACGGTAGTCGAACTGGCTGTCGACACCGATGTATTCGCCGTTGACGAAACCGACGTTGATCGCCGTCTGCGGCGCGAGGAGCGAGATGCTCGCTTCGTCGTCGGCGGTGAGGCCCGGCACGCCGTTCGCGTCGGGCGTCGGGTTCGGGTTGGCGACGCCCGTGCGGATCATGACCGGCACGAACTGGTTGTTCACCTTGCCGACGATGAGGAAGCCCTTCGCTTGCGGGATAGTCGAGAGCGTCGGCTTCAGCTGGCTCTGGAAGTGATCGGTCTCGAACGCGCCGGTGCCGTCCGGCGATTGCACGAGGTTCGTGCCGGGCTGGCGGCACGTGCCCGCATAGATGCCAGTCGAGTCGCAACGGGTCCACGTGCCGTCGGCGTTGATCGTCACCTTCGCGTCGATCGTCACGGGCGCGAAGCCCTGCGACCCTACCTGGCCGTAGCCGAGCTGGCTGTACGTGCCGGCGAGCTTGGCGATGTTGGTTTCGAGCGTCGTGAACGCGATGAACGGATAGTACGGGAACTTGGTGTCGGGTATCGCGCCCTGGCCGAGCAGGCCGCCGAACTGGATTTCCGCGCCCGGAATCGTGCCGCCGACGATGCCCATGCCGAGGAAGATGCGTGCCGGCCGGTTCGGATCGAGGCTCGCGCCGTTCAGGCGAAACGCGCAGTTGTTGAGTTTGTGGGTCGGCAGCAGCGTTTCCTGCGTGAGCGTGCCGCTTTGCATCGTTCCCGCGCGCGTCGGCGCCGCGGTGCCCGTCGTCTTCGGAACCGGCGATTCGACGAAGGTGATCTGCCAGGTGAGCTTCGTCGTGTCGATCTGCAGTTTGACGAGTTCGCCGTCGCCGCCGCCGCCCGTGTAGACCGTGCTGTAGTCGACCGTCGACGGGCACAGCGCCGTTTCGACGAGCGGTTGCGAATCGCTGCCGCCACCGCCGCCGCTGCACGCCGAAATGAAGGGCGCGGCGCAGGCCATCGCCAAAATGAGATTCCGCTGCTTCATGTTGCTCCTCCAAACTCCAAAATTGTCTTTATCCGGCGGCCAGCTCCCTGTCGGCCGCTCTCGATCTTGCCCGCTGCGGCACGATCCGGCGCGATGCGTCGCGCCGGATCGTGCGTTCGGATCTCGTTACTTGCTGACTTGCGCGCCGACGCCGAAGTACGGCGCGGACGGCGTCTGTCCTGCAATCGCCGAGCTCTGCGTGATCCCGCCGTTGACGGTGCCCTGGATCAGCGCCGCGAACAGTCCGCCGTTTGCGATCACGAAGCCCGGCGCCGACGTATCGGTCGTCGTGACGCCGAGGAGGCCCGGCGTCGACTGACCGTAGTCGAGGTTGAGGCCGGTTTCCGCCTGTTGCGTGCTCGGATTGACGAACGTGGCCGTCGTCCCCTTGACCACCGTCGCCGTGTACTTGAAGTTCGAGTCCGCACCGGCGTAGCCGCCGTCGACGCTGCCCAGCGCGAGCGCCTTTGCCGGCCCGAGCACCGCGATGCCGGATTCGTCGTCGACCTGCGCGTCGGTGTGCAGCGGCGGCGTGCCGAGGTTCACGTTGCCCGTGCGCACGACGACTGGCACGGTCGCGCCGTTCAACTGGCCGAGCACCATGTGCGCGACCGCCGACTTGCCCGTCGCGCCGATGAGCGGCAACTGCGTCTGCGGCAGCACCTGCGGCGCCTGCGTGCTGTTGAAGTAGCCGCTGCCGCTCGACGTCCACGGGTTGCCCGTCGTCATGCAGCCCGACGTGCTCGTCGACGTGCACGCGCCGTTCGAATCGAACGTCTCGCTCGAATTGATCCCCTTCGTTGCATAGTTGCTCGACGGCACCGAGTGGTACAGCAGCGCGTTGTACGTGCCGGCGAGCTTCGTCACGTCGGTCGTCGTGTTCGAGAAGGCGAGGAACGGATAGAAGTCGAAATGGCGCTGCGGCACCTGGCCGACGTTCTGCAGCACGCCCGGGATGATCGTGAGGCCGCTGTACTGGACCGTCGCGCCCGGAATGCCGCCGCCCGCGACGCCGAAGCCGACGAGGATCATCGGCGGGTTCGCCTGGTTGAAGTCCGCTGCGGTCGAGTAGGTTGAGTTCGTCGCGGGCGACGTGCCGCTGCCCGGCAGCAGCACGAACGCGCAGCGCGTCTGCTCGGCGGTCGGCAGCGTGCCGGCGGGCGGGTGCGCGACGCTGCCCGTGATCGTCGTGCCGGCGCGCGTCGGCGTGACCGTGCCGGTCGCGAGCGGAATCGGCGACTCGAGCCACTTGAGCGTGTACGTCATCGTGGCCGCGTTGATGTTCAGGCTCACGATTTCACCGCTGCCTGCGCCGCCGAGATACGTGCTGCTGCCGATGTCCGCGGTGGCGGGGCAAAGCGACGTATTGCCCGCGGCCGAGCTCGGCGGTCCCTGGACGCCGCAACTCGCGCCGGAGCATTGCGGAACGTTGATGGGGGCCGGGGTGCCGCCGCCCCCTCCACTGCAAGCGGCAAACAAAGGGGCGACGGCTATGGCCATTGCCACCCCTTTCGAAAAGGCGTCCGACATGCCTCTGTCTCCAATGTGTTTAATTGTGTGGGTTAATTTGGCTGCGCCGTTTTCGGCTGTCAATTGATGGAACCGTCTAAATAAGACGATTTAAACATTTGATTGTATTCGGGATGCCGAAACAAGAGGCGGAGGCGGGCGGATTAAAACGAGATGAGCGTTTGAAATTCGCCTGGCGAGGTGCGCTAATCCTTGTTTTTACAGGGTTTTGTTTGTGGGTGGCGGTGTTGGGCCAAGCGTTTTAAGCATGCGCATCGGGTGAATCCCTATTCGGGATAGTCATTACGGCTTTGAGATTTTAGAGATTTGTTTTTGGGCGGAAATGAAAGTTTGTAAATGTCTGTTAATGCCGTGACATTATTTTAATGTCTTTCAATTCTCATTCGATGCAATAAAAAGCCGGCCTCTCGGGCCGGCTTGTCTCGCGCTGCAAGCAATGTGTCGTTCAGCGCTTGAGCCCCGTGTCCTCGGCCGCGCCGACGTTGAGGTTCATGCACTGGATCGCGGCGCCCGACGCGCCCTTGCCGAGGTTGTCGAGCCGCGCGACCGTGACGAAGCGCTCCGCTGTGCCGAACACGAAGAGGTCGACGCGATTCGTGTCGTTGCAGGCCTGCACGTCGAAGAAGCCTTCGTCGAGGTTCTCGCCCGCGTCGAACGGCGCGACGCGCACGAACGCCTCGCCCGCGTAGTGCTCGGCGAGCACGCGCTGCACGTCCTGCGGCGTCACGCGTTTTGCGAGCTGGCTCGGCGTGAAGTACGTGGTGACGGCGAGGCCCTTGTAGAACGGCCCGACGATCGGCGTGAAGATCGGCGCGCTCGCGAGGCCCGTGTGCGCGGCCATCTCCGGCAGATGCTTGTGCGCGAGGCCGAGCGCATACGGACGGGGGCTCGCGAGCTTCGCGCCGCCCGCTTCGTAATCGGCGATCATCTTCTTGCCGCCGCCGCTGTAGCCCGTGATCGAGTAGCTGTGCGCGGCGAAATCCGGTGCGATGACGCCCGCGTCGACGAGCGGGCGCATCGCGAGCACGAACGCCGACGCGTGGCAGCCCGGCACCGCGATGCGCTTCGCGGTGCGGATGCGCTCGCGCTGCGCGCGGTTCAGCTCGGGGAGGCCGTACGCCCAGTCGGCGCTCGTGCGGAACGCGGTGCTCGCGTCGATCAGCGTCGTGTCCGGGTTCTCGACGAGCGTCGCCGATTCGCGCGACGCGGCGTCGGGCAGGCACAGGAACGTGACGTCCGACGCGTTGATGAGGCGGCGGCGCTCGTCGACGTCCTTGCGCTTCGCTTCGTCGATGCGCAGGATTTCGACGTCGCTGCGCGCGGACAGATATTCGAAGATCTTCAGACCGGTCGTGCCTTCCTGGCCGTCGACAAAAACTTTCGTGCTCATCTCGCTCTCGCTGGATCGGGGCGGGCGGCGCATCGCCGCCGTGAAAAACGCCATTCTAAGACGTGATGCGCGGCATCGTAACCGGCCCGGCCGAAAAAAGCCGGCCGGGCGGCATAAGTGATTCGGCCCCTTGGCGAATCAAGGGCGGATCACGCGCGGATCACTGGCCGGCGAGCCAGCGGGCGGTCGCGGCCGCGACGCGCGCGCCGAACGCCTTCGCGGTCTCGAGATCGCCGCCCGCGGGCGCCTCGTCGGGCGACGCGTCCGACGGCGATTGCGCGAGGAGGCCGGTGAAGCCGCCCGCGTAGTTGATGTCATTGCGGGTCGACGCCTTCGTGTTCGCGGGCAGCAGGCCCGTGCCGACCCACACCATCCCGTGCTGCATCGCGAGCGTGACGAAATACTGGATCGTCGAGAACTTGTCGCCGTTCATCGACGCGGAGTTCGTGAAGCCCGCCGCGATCTTGTCCTTCCATTTCTGGCCGAACCACGCTTTCGACGTCGCATCGGCGAACTTCTTGAAGTCGGCCGACGGGCCGCCCATGTAGGTCGGCGCGCCGAAGACGATCGCGTCGGCGGCGTCGAGCGCGGCCCAGCCGGCGTCGTCGAGATCGCCGACGGCGACGAGCCGCGCGTTCGCGCCCGCGTCCTGCGCGCCCGCGAGCACGGAATCGGCGAGCTTTTTCGTGTGGCCGTAGCCGCTGTGATAGACGATGACGATATTCGACATTCCCGTTTCTCCAAGATGAGACGACGAAGCCGCGCGTCCCGGACGGGCCGCGCGGCGGACGATGGCTGCCCGCGGCGACGCGTGCGGACGGCAGGCGAAAAGAGTGTAGCGGTGCGAAATGACGCGTACGACCGCTGTCGCGTGCGACTGAATTTCCTGGATGGAGCGAATCTAGCGCGAATCGCGGGCGCGCCGCACCTCGCCGGAGACTAGCGGCCGTATGTGACGACGAGCTGCGCGGAGCCGATCGTCTCGGTGCCGATCTCGTGGTCGAACATTTGCGCGGGGCGGCCCGTCGCGACGCGCAAGTCGGTCGCCTTCAGCGCGTAGACGGTGATCACGTAGCGGTGCGGCTTGCCGGGCGGCGGACACGGGCCGCCGTAGCCGTCGACGCCGAAATCGTTGCGCGCCTCGGTCGCGCCGAGCTTGCGCAGATAGCCGGACGCGCTCGCGTCGGCGGGCAGGCTCGACACGTTCGCCGGGATGCCGGCGACGGCCCAGTGCCACCAGCCACGGCCGGGCGCGTCGGGATCGAACATCGTGACGGCGAAGCCCTTCGTGCCGGGCGGCGGGTGGCGCCAGGCGAGTTGCGGCGAGCGGTTGCCGCCCTTGCAGTCGCCGTGATTGAACACGAGCACGGCGCCGACGCGCCCGCCGGGGCGCAGGTCGTCGCTCGTCAGTGTGAACGCGTCTTCGGCGAGCGCGCGCGAACCGCCGGGCAGATCGAAAAGGGAGACGCAGGCGAGGGCGAGCGAGAGCAGACGACGGGGCGAACCAGGGGGAACGACTCGGCGACCCACACGCATATGGCCCTTCTCCCGTCACTTGAGCCGGGGTGACCCGGCGCTGATCGTTGTCGAGATGTGATGCTCGAACCCGAATATGAAGGCAAGTCTAGCATTAGGGGACGCATGGCGGCGGCAGTCTCGTCAACTTCGCGCGACGGCGCATGCCGTCGGCTCCGGCGGCGGGATGGTTGTTGCCGACGGGACGGCGCGGGTGCGCGCACCTCGGCACGGAAGCGACGTGCAACGGCGGCTGGAAACGCGGCGGCGGCGCGACAAAAAGCGGCAGGCGGTGGGCGCAGCCCGGCACCGGGAGCCGGTGACGAACGAGCGGGCGAGCATTCGAGAGGCGCGGTCGGCGGTGCGCGGCACGCCTGACCGAAAGATCGCGTCGACCGCGAGCGCGCGCATAAAAAAAACCGCCCGCCGTCATCGACGGCAGGCGGTTTTTTGCGCAGCGCGGATTTCTCGCTGGCGAAGCGGGCTCGCGTTACGCCTGCGCGCCCGTCGCACCGCCGTGCGCGGCCGACCATTCGGCCGGCGAGTGCAGGAATTTCTCGACTTCGTCGAGCGTCTTCGTTTCGAAGTAGCCCGACGCCTTCGCAACGCGCAGCACGTCCCACCACGTCGCAAGCGCGTGCAGGTCGACGTCGATGTCCTTCAGGACCGATACGCTTTCCTTGAAGATGTCGTAGTGGAACAGCACGAAGCAGTGGTTCACCTTCGCGCCCGCCGTGCGCAGCGCGTTGATGAAGTTGATCTTGCTGCGGCTGTCGGTCGTCAGGTCCTCGACGAGCAGCACGCGCGAGCCTTCCTCCAGATAACCCTCGATCTGTGCGTTGCGGCCGAAACCCTTCGGCTTCTTGCGCACGTACTGCATCGGCAGCATCATCCGGTCGGCGATCCAGGCCGCGAACGGGATGCCGGCGGTTTCGCCGCCCGCGACCGCGTCGATCTGCTCGAAGCCGACGTCGCGCAGGATCGTCGCCTCCGCCATCTCCATCAGGCCGCGGCGCACGCGCGGAAACGAGATCAGCTTGCGGCAGTCGATGTAGACGGGGCTCGCCCATCCGGACGTAAAGATGAAGGGCTTGTCGGCATTGAAGTGCACCGCTTGCACTTCGAGCAGGATTTTGGCGGTCGTGTCGGAGATCGTCTGACGATCGAAGCCTGTCATGGGGCGTTCCTTGATGGTGAGCGAGGGGCGGGCGCGGCCCGATGGCGCAGCTCGCGTGATTCCGGCCGTGAGGGCCGGGCTGCGGGCCGACGTGGGCGTGACCGCCGGCGTCGAGCCGCTTCGCTGCGCGCGTAGCCCGCGATTTTACCCGATTTGGGCGCTTTTCGAGGCGCGCGACGCCGTCCGGGCGGCAGATTTTCGGCGGCCGGATGGTGGCCGCAGGCGTCGCGCGAGCGTCCGGACAGGCGGATTTGCCGCTTGCTTGCGGCATTGAAAGGAAGCATGCCGAAGCAACGGGCTGCCGCGGCGCAGCAACTGACGGGCTTGCACGCGGTGTACACTAGGCGACCCTAAGTATTTGCTCGGTGCTTTGTACTTCCCGCTTGCCACCCGCCAAGGTTACATGTCGCGCCGATCCGGCTCGCGACGGCCGCCGCAGTCGACCATCCCCTCGATTCCCACATCCGCGGCTCCCGGTGCTCGGTACTGAGTCTTTAGATAATTACGCATGTTTCTCGCAGGTCAATCATGGACGAACAACTGAAGCAGGCCGCTCTCGCCTATCACCAGAATCCGAAACCCGGCAAGATTTCGGTCACGCCGACCAAGCCGCTGTCGAACCAGCTCGATCTGTCGCTCGCATATTCGCCGGGGGTCGCCGCGGCGTGCGACGCGATCTACGCCGATCCGCTCGACGCGCAGAAATACACGTCGCGCGGCAATCTCGTCGGCGTCGTGACGAACGGCACCGCGGTGCTTGGCCTCGGCAACATCGGCCCGCTGGCCGCGAAGCCGGTGATGGAGGGCAAGGGGTGCCTGTTCAAGAAGTTCGCGGGCATCGACGTGTTCGACATCGAGCTCGCCGAGTCCGATCCGGACAAGCTCGTCGAGGCGATCGCGATGCTCGAGCCGACGCTCGGCGGCATCAACCTCGAGGACATCAAGGCGCCCGAGTGCTTCTACATCGAACAGAAGCTGCGCGAGCGGATGAAGATCCCCGTCTTCCATGACGATCAGCACGGCACCGCGATCATCGCGTCGGCGGCGATCCTGAACGGCCTGAAGGTGGTCGGCAAGGACCTGTCGAGCGTGAAGCTTGTCTGCTCGGGCGCGGGCGCGGCGGCGATCGCGTGTCTCGACCTGCTCGTGAAGCTCGGCCTCGACAAGGCGAACGTGCTCGTCGCCGATTCGAAGGGCGTGATCTACGAAGGGCGCGGCAATCTCGATCCGTCGAAGCAGCGTTACGCGGCGACGACCGGCGCGCGCACGCTCGCCGACGCGATCCAGGGCGCGGACGTGTTCCTCGGCTGCTCGAGCGCGGGCGTGCTGAAGCAGGACATGGTGAAGACGATGGCGGACAGGCCGCTCATCCTCGCGCTCGCGAACCCGGAGCCGGAAATCCGTCCGGAAGACGCGAAGGCGGTGCGCCCGGACGCGATCGTCGCGACGGGCCGCTCCGACTACCCGAACCAGGTCAACAACGTCCTGTGCTTCCCGTTCATCTTCCGCGGCGCGCTCGACGTCGGCGCGACGACGATCACCGAAGAGATGAAGCTCGCGTGCGTGCGCGCGATCGCCGAGCTCGCGCAGGAAACCGACCAGAGCGAGGAAGTCGCGAAGGCGTATGAAGGCCACTCGCTCGAATTCGGCCCGGAATACCTGATTCCGAAGCCGTTCGATCCGCGCCTCATCATCAAGATCGCGCCCGCCGTCGCGCAGGCCGCGATGGATTCGGGCGTCGCGACGCGCCCGATCGCCGACATGGATGCGTACCGCGAGCAGCTCGGCGCGACCGTCTACCGCACCGGCATGGTGATGCGTCCCGTGTTCGCGACCGCGAAGACGAAGACCGCGCGCATCGTGTTCGCCGAGGGCGAGGACGAGCGCGTGCTGCGCGCCGCGCAGTTCGTGCTGCAGGAAAAGATCGCGAAGCCGATCATCGTCGGCCGGCCGTCCGTCGTCGAGATGCGTCTCAAGAAGATCGGCTCGAAGCTCACGGGCGGCGTCGATTTCGAGATCGTCAATCCGGAGGACGATCCGCGCTACCAGCAATGCTGGCAGGCATACCACGAAATCGGCGCGCGCGACGGCGTGACGCCCGAAGTCGCGAAGGCCGCGCTGCGCAAGTTCAACACGCTGATCGGCGCGATGCTCGTGCACCTCGGCGACGCCGACGGCATGATCTGCGGGATGATCGACACGTATCACAGCCACCTGAAGTTCATCGAGCAGGTGCTCGGCCGCGCGTCGGGCGCCGAGCACTTCGCGGCGATGAACCTGCTGATGCTGCCGGGCCGCAACCTGTTCATGTGCGACACGTACGTGAACGAGCAGCCGAGCGCCGAGCAGCTCGCCGACATGACGATCCAGGCCGCGGCCGAGATCGAGCGCTTCGGCATCACGCCGAAGGCGGCGCTCTTGTCGAACTCGAACTTCGGCAGCGCGCCGTCGGCGTCGTCGCGCCGGATGGCCGAAGCGCGCAAGCTGATCGTCGAGCGTGCGCCGCACCTCGAAGTCGACGGCGAAATGCACGGCGACGCGGCGCTCTCCGAAGTGGTCCGCAAGGCCGCGTTCCCCGGCACGACGCTGTCGGGCGAGGCGAACCTGCTGATCATGCCGAACGTTGAGGCGGCGAACATCGCGTACAACCTGCTGAAGATGGTCGGCGGTGAAGGCGTGACGGTGGGCCCGTTCCTGCTCGGCGCGAGCAAGCCGGTGCACATCCTGACGCCGGCCGCGACCGTGCGTCGGATCATCAACATGACGGCCGTCGCCGCGGCGAACGTTCAGGTGAAGTAACGCGCGGACGGACACGGGCGCCGCAAGCCTTCCCGGCATGCGGCGTCGAGACGAAAGGAAAGGCGGTCGCCCGGTCGGGCGGCTGCCTTTTTTCATTGGCGCATGCGCGGCGTGCGAGGCTAGCGATTTGCGGGCGCTGGATTTGTCGTGCCCGCCGTCGCGCCGTTGTCGTGCGACGAGCGTCGCATGTTCGCCCGGCGGTGAACGCCGATGCCCGCGTGCGCCGGTGGCGGGCCCGGCGTCGCGTCGTCGCGTCGTTGCACGCGCGGTTTGCGCCGTCGCCGGCGCGGCGGATCGCGGGCCGCCGCGCTACGCGACGTTGCGCGTCTGGCCGCCCTCCGGCGAGCGCCACTGCGCGAGCAACCGCTCCCACTTCACGCGCACCGCGCGCAGGTTGTTTTCCTTCACGTGCCCGTAGCCGCGGATGCCGTCCGGCAGGCTCGCGAGCTCGATCGCGAGCGGCAGTGTGTCGCGCGTGAGCCGGCCGTCGAGCAGCTCGTGCACGAGCGCCTCGTATTCGCCGATCAGTGCGCGCTCGGTGCGCCGTTCGTCGGTGCGGCCGAACACGTCGAGCGCGGTGCCGCGCAGGAACTTCAGCTTCGCGAGCACGCGAAACGCCGGCATCATCCACGGTCCGTATTGCCGCTTCACGAGGCGGCCGCGCGCATCCTTCTTCGCGAAGAGCGGCGGCGCGAGGTGGAACCTGAGCTTCCAGTCGCCTTCGAACTGCTCGGCGAGCTTCGCGACGAACGCCGGATCGGACTGCAGCCGCGCGACCTCGTACTCGTCCTTGTACGCCATCAGCTTGTAGAGATTGCGCGCGATCGCCTCGGTGAGCGGCTCCTGCGCGGTGTCGGCGCCGAGCGCTCGCTCGGCTTCGCGCACCTTGTCGACGACGGCCGAGAAGCGCGCCGCGTACGCGGCGTTCTGATACGTGCTCAGATGCTCGACGCGCGACGCGATCAGTGCGTCGATCGCCTTCTTCGTATGTAGCGAGATCACCGTCGCGCCCGCTTGCACACCGCCCGCCGCCGCAGCGCGCACGCTCGCCGGATCGAAGGCCGCGCGACGGCCCCATTCGAACGCCGCGCGATTCTGCTCGACCTGCACGCCGTTCAGCTCGATCGCACGCACGAGCGATGCGTGCGTGAGCGGCAGCCAGCCGCGCTGCCACGCGTAGCCGAGCACGAACGGATTCGTGTAGATTGCGTCGCCCAGCAATGCGACCGCGAAGTGGCTCGCGTCGACGAGATCGACCGCATCGCCCGCCGCCGCGCGGATGTCGAGCTCGGCGCTCGCGCCCGGGAACGACCACTGCGGATTCTTGATGAACTCGGCGGTCGGCGTCTTCGCGCTGTTGATGACGACGCGCGTCACGCCGTGACGCATCCGCGACGTGCATTCGTCGCCCGCCGTGACGATCGCGTCGCAGCCGATCACGAGATCGGCTTCGCCCATCGCGATGCGGGTCGCGTGGATATCGGCGGGCGCGTGCGAGATCTGCACGTGGCTCATCACCGCGCCGCCCTTTTGCGCGAGGCCCGTCACGTCGAGCACCGTCACGCCTTTGCTTTCGAGGTGGGCGGCCATCCCGAGCAGCGCGCCGATCGTCACGACGCCGGTGCCGCCGACGCCCGTGACGAGCACGCCGTACGCGCGGTCGATCGCGGGCAGCGCCGGCTCGGGGATCGGCGGCAGCGCGCGCGCGTCGGCCGACACGGCCTTCGGCTTGCGGAGCTTGCCGCCTTCGACGGTCACGAAGCTCGGGCAGAAGCCCTTCACGCACGAGAAATCCTTGTTGCAGGTCGACTGGTTGATCTGCCGCTTCGTGCCGAATTCGGTCTCGAGCGGCTCGACCGACAGGCAGTTCGACTGCACCGAGCAGTCGCCGCAGCCTTCGCAGACCGCCTCGTTGATCACGACGCGCTTCGCCGGATCCGGGTACGCGCCGCGCTTGCGGCGGCGGCGCTTCTCGGTCGCGCAGGTCTGGTCGTAGATCAGGATCGTCGTGCCTTCGATCTCGCGCAGCGCGCGCTGGACGTCGTCGAGGCGATCGCGATGATGGATCGTCACGCCCGGCGCGAGCAGCGACGTGTGGCCGTCGTATTTCTGCGGCTCGTCGGTGACGATCACGATCCTTTTTGCGCCTTCCGACGCGAGCTGGTGCGTGATCTGCGGCACCGTCAGCACGCCGTCGACAGGCTGCCCGCCCGTCATCGCGACCGCGTCGTTGTAGAGAATCTTGTACGTGATATTCGCCTTCGACGCGATCGCCGCGCGAACCGCGAGGAGGCCCGAGTGGAAGTAGGTGCCGTCGCCGAGGTTCGCGAACACGTGCTTTTCGTCGGTGAACGGCGCCTGGCCGATCCACGGCACGCCTTCGCCGCCCATCTGGCTGAACGTGCTCGTGCTGCGGTCCATCCAGACGGTCATGTAGTGGCAGCCGATGCCCGCGATCGCGCGCGAGCCGTCGGGCACGTTCGTCGACGTGTTGTGCGGGCAGCCAGAGCAGAACCACGGCTTGCGCTCGATCGTCACGTGCGGCTTCGCGAGCGCGGTCTCCTTCGCGTTGATCACCGCG
The DNA here is from genome assembly GCF_001523835.1 of Burkholderia sp. ABCPW 14. Taxonomy (NCBI): domain Bacteria; kingdom Pseudomonadati; phylum Pseudomonadota; class Betaproteobacteria; order Burkholderiales; family Burkholderiaceae; genus Burkholderia; species Burkholderia sp. ABCPW 14. The sequence continues at coordinate 44,809 of NZ_LOVS01000148.1, forward strand.
ATCCGCGCGGCGATCCGCGCGCGCACGTCGGACGGCAGCTCGAACTTGTCGAGCCGCGTCGCGATCGCCTTCGCGATGATCGCGGGCGACAGCTCGTAGTGCGCGGGCAGCAGCCAGTTGCCCATCGGCACCGACCATTCGCCGCCCGCGCCGTCCTTCTCGTCGAATTTGCCGAATACGCGCGGTCGCTGGCCGTCCGGCCAGTTGTACAACTCTTCCTTGATCGCGTATTCGAGAATCTGGCGCTTTTCCTCGACGACGAGGATCTCGTCGAGCCCGCGCGCGAACGCTTGCGCGCCTTGCGCCTCGAGCGGCCACACGCAGCCGACCTTGTAGAGACGAATGCCGATCCGCGCGCAGGTTTCGTCGTCGAGACCGAGATCGACGAGCGCCTGGCGCACGTCGAGGTACGCCTTGCCGCCCGTGACGATGCCGAAGCGCGCGTTGGGGGAATCGATCTCGATGCGGTCGAGCTTGTTCGCGCGCACGTACGCGAGCGCCGCGTACCACTTGTAGTCGAGCAGGCGCGCTTCCTGCACGAGCGGCGGATCGGGCCAGCGGATGTTCAGGCCGCCGTCGGGCATGATGAAGTCGGACGGCAGCACGATTTCGGTGCGATGCGGATCGATGTCGACGGAAGCCGACGATTCGACGACGTCCGTCACGCACTTCAGCGCGACCCACAGGCCAGAGTAGCGGCTCATCGCCCAGCCGTGCAGACCGAAATCGAGATATTCCTGCACGTTCGACGGGAACAGCACGGGCAGCCCGCATGCCTTGAAGATGTGCTCCGACTGATGCGCGAGCGTCGACGACTTCGCCGCGTGATCGTCGCCCGCGAGCACGAGCACGCCGCCGTGCGGCGCCGAGCCGGCCGAGTTCGCGTGCTTGAACACGTCGCCCGTGCGGTCGACGCCCGGGCCCTTGCCGTACCACATCGCGAACACGCCGTCATGCTTCGCGCCCGGATACAGATTGACTTGCTGGGAACCCCAGACGGCCGTCGCCGCGAGGTCTTCGTTGAGGCCGGGCTGGAACACGATCCGGTGCGCGGCGAGATGCTGTTTCGCCTTCCACAGCGACAGATCGAGCCCGCCGAGCGGCGAGCCACGGTAGCCGGAAATGAAGCCGGCGGTATTCAGGCCGGCGGCGCGATCGCGCTCCTGCTGAAGCATCGGCAGGCGCACGAGCGCCTGAATGCCGCTCATGTACGCGCGGCCGCGTTCGAGCGTGTATTTGTCGTCTAGCGTGACGGATTGCAGCGCGGCTTCGAGCGATGCGCGCTGGCCTGCGTCTAGCGGGGCGTTCATGCGGTGTCTCCTCACCCGGTTCGGGATCGTCAAAACTATCGGCGCGTCGGCGTCTTGTGGACGCGTCAGTCGGCCCGAATATTGGCGGGTTTCGCTCGATGGTAGCACTGGAAAAAACCCGCCGCTGCGCTTCAAAAATCGGTGGCATGCAACCCGAAAACGTGAGGAATCAATGCGTTACAGGCTGTAAGCGCATGTAAAACGGCGGGCCTCGCGCGGCGAATGCCGTTAGTCTCTAGGGCCCTGTCCGGTTGCGCCGGGCGGCGCCGGCTCGTGCTGGCGGCGCGAATGCGTGCCGGACGGTTGCAATGGAGGTGCAATGAAGACTCGATATATCCAGAATTTCCTGATGGTGTCCGCGGCGTTTTTCGCGATGAGCGGGCCGGCGCGCTCGGAAGGCGCGAGCGTGTTGGCGACGGCGAGCACCCAGATGCTGCAGCTTGCGGCAGCAGGCGGTGCGCAGGCGCCGGCGCTCGCGGGCGCCGCGACGAACGCGCGCGGCGTGACGCGGATGTGAAAAACCGCGGCAGGCGAGGCGGCGCGAAGGCAGGCGACCGTCTGTCCGTCGCCCGATGATCGATAACGCAAAAGGGCGGGAATCCCGGGATTCCCGCCCTTTCTGTTTGTGCGGCCGCGCTCGGCGCGCGGCGGGTTCGGCGGCGGCGCTTCGCGCGGTCTCGCTTACGCCTTGTCCTGCACGACGCCGCGGCGGATCTGATCGAGCTCGATCGATTCGAACAGCGCCTTGAAGTTGCCTTCGCCGAAGCCCTGGTTGCCCTTGCGCTGGATGATCTCGAAGAAGATCGGCCCGATCTGGTTTTCGGTGAAGATCTGCAGCAGCAGGTCGTCGCGCGCGCCGTCGATCAGGATCTTGCGCTTGCGGAGTTCGTCGAGCGGCTCGCCGTGGTTGGGCACGCGGCGATCGACGAGCTCGTAGTACGTGTCGATCGTGTCGAGCAGCGCCACGCTCTTCGCGCGCAGGCCGTCGACCGCCTTGTAGATGTCGGTCGCGCCGAGCGCGATGTGCTGGATGCCTTCGCCGTGATACGCGTCCAGGTATTCCTGGATCTGGCCTGCGGTGTCCGAGCCTTCCTCGTTGATCGGAATCCGGATCTTGCCGCACGGCGACGTCATCGCCTTCGACTTCACGCCCGTCACCTTGCCTTCGATGTCGAAGTAGCGGACCTCGCGGAAGTTGAACAGGCGCTCGTAGAACGCCGCCCATTCCTGCATCCGGCCGCGATGGACGTTGTGCGTCAGGTGATCGATGTAACTGAGGCCGTGGCCGACCGGGTTCGGATCGGCGCCCGGAATCGGCTCGAAATCGACGTCGTAGATGCTGATGTCGCCGATCGCGCCCGGCTTCGCGCCGTTCTTGCCTTTCCAGCGGTCGACGAAATAGATCAGCGAATCGCCGATCCCCTTGATCGCCGGGATGTTCAGCTCCATCGGGCCCGTCTTGTTGTCGAAGCCCCATGCGCCCAGCTCGAGCGCGTGCTTGTACGCCTTCGCGGCGTCCTGCACGCGGAATGCGATCGCGCAGATCGACGGCCCGTGCAGCCGCGCGAAGCGCTGCGCGAACGAGGCCGGCTCGGCGTTGATGATGAAGTTGATGTCGCCCTGGCGGTACAGCGTCACGTCCTTGTGGCGGTGGCGGGCGACCGCGGTGAAGCCCATCCGTTCGAATAGTTGGCCGAGCGCTTTCGGATCGGGGGCGGTGTATTCGATGAATTCGAAGCCGTCGGTGCCGACGGGATTGTCCCAGGTGGGGAATTGCATGGCGTCTCCTAGCCCTCGGCGGGGCATGTGTCTTAGGTGAGTATCTGCGGCAAAGTGTAGCGGGGCGGGCAGGGCGGAAACTTGCGAACTTGGTCGTGTAACGCTACGCTTGCGCAATTTCTCGTCCGCACGAACAGGCAGGGAGGCAGGAAATGGCGCACGTGGAATTGGATGCGATTGACCGGCGCATTCTTGCGATTCTTCAGGAGAACGGGCGCTTGTCGAACCAGGACATCGCCGAGCGAGTGAATCTGTCGCCGAGCCCGTGTCTGCGGCGGATCCGCCGGCTCGAGGAGATGGGCGTCATTACCGGCTATGTCGCGCTGCTCGACCCGCAGAAGCTCGGGCTCGACCTGCTCGCCTACGTGAGCGTGCGCCTGGAGAAGCGCGGCGGTGTTGTGCCCGCGCGCGGCGACGAGACGTCCGCGCGCGCGGGCGCGACGCACGCCGAGCTGTTCCGCGCGGCGGTGCAGGCGTGGCCGGAGGTCGTCGCGTGCCACGCGATGACGGGCGACATGGACTATCTGCTGCGCGTGCAAGTCGAGGACATGGCGCACTTCTCGCGCTTCATGCAGGAGCAACTGCTGCATCATCCGTCGGTGATCGACGTGAAGACGAGCTTCTCGCTCGAGCGCTTCAAGGAGACGACCGCGCTGCCGATCCGGTGAATCCTGCGTCGCCGAAAAGGAAACGGGCGGCCCGTTGCGGGCCGCCCGTTTTCGTTCCTGCTCGGCGGATGCGAAGCGCCGCGCGTTACGCGGTGAGGCCCGCGGGCAGCAGCGATTCGAAGATCTGCGTCGCGCGTCGCGCCTGGCGCTTGAGCGCGTAGTCGAACACGGCCGCCTGCTCCTGCATCATCTCGGCGATGATCGTCGAGTGGTCGGCGGGTGGCAGCGACAGGTACGCATCGGCTTCGCCGTACGCGTACTCGATGCGCATTCCGGACTTCTTCGCGATGTGCATCATCGTCGCGTTGCGCGACAGGCAGTGCATGTACAACGTCGTGACGTGCGTGTTGCGGCTGCGGATCGCGGCGCGTTCGAACAGCTTCGAGCCGACGCCCTGGCCGCGCGCGCGCTCGAGCACCGACACGCCGAATTCGGCGGTGCGCTTGTCGCCTTCCGCGGGCAGATAGGCGAGATGGCCGACGCCGATCAGCTCGAGCGCGTGGTCGAACACGCCGAACACGGTGTCGCGGCCGAAGTCGATCGTGCGGACGTAGTTCTCGATCACGTGATCGGGCACCGCTTGGCCGAAGCGCAGCAGACGATCGTCTTCGTCGAGCGCGAGAAAGTGGGTGAGCAGTTGTTGACGGTCGCCGGAAGCCAGTTCCCGAACGAGAACTGGCGCGGGACCGGCGACGCCGACCGCATCGGCAGGGCGAAGGTCTGGCTTGTTCATCGTGGGTTCCTCAAAAAGACCATGCAGCGGATTTGTGCAGCGCAGCGCAATTTTAGCCGAACGGCCGTGCGGAGACTGGGGAAAACCCGGATATTCGTGTTGAGGTTGGACTCTAGACTCGCTGATTCGAGAATGTAAGTCTATGTTTTTATTGGAGTTTTAATGATTTTTGACAGGCGTGTAGGCAAAGCGTCGAACTGTTACGTTGGCGCAACGCTTGCTGCTCTGCAATAAATCAGACGATTCAGCCGCCCAGGCCGTGCTCGATCATGCCGATCACCTGCTCGGCGAAGTCGCGATAGCCGAGGCGGCCGCCCGGCTTCAGCCACGTGAACGTCCAGTTGATCATCCCGAACACCATCATCGTCACGGGCGTCTGGTTGTCCTTCGAGATCCGCTCCGGATACGCGCGCGCGAGCTGGCGCGCGAATGCGGCGACGATGTCGCGCTGGCGGTCGAGGATGATCTGGCGCTGCGTATCCTCGAGGTACTTCACGTCGTTCAGCAGCGCGACGTGGCGGCTGTGCGACGTCTCGTATTCGGCGAGGAACGCCCGTACGAGCTCGGCGAATGCCTCGCGCTCGGTGAGCCCGCGCCGCTGGCTCGCACCCTCGACCTCGGCGATGATCAGCATCAGCCGCTTCGTGTAGCGGTCGAGCAGGTCGAACAGGATCGCTTCCTTGCCCTCGTAATAGTGATATAGCCGCGCCTTCGACGTGCCGCTCGCGTTCGCGAGGTCGGTCATCGACGTGCTCGGGTAGCTCGTCTGCGCAAACTTGGCGGCGGCGAGATCGAGGATCTGCTCGCGCTGGGATTCGTGATCGGGGGCTCGGGTGCGGGCCATGTGATTCGGTGCGTGACGCGGGGGCGGGTTAGCGGGGGACGGCGACGGCGGGCGCGACGCGCAGCGCCGCCGTCTTCAGAGGGGCGATCGAATGGGAGGCACCTTGCAGCTCGATGTGGCCGGCCGCCGCGAGCTCACGGCAGCGCCAGAACGCGATCGTGTCGCCGACGAACAGGTGGCCGCGGTCGGCGAACGCCATCACGGCGCCGACCGTGCGCGCGGCGGGACCCCATTCGTCGGGCGCATGCTCAAGCACGAGCGCGTCGATGTCCGCGTAGTGGCCGCTCTTGAACGTGTTGCAGATCCAGTAGCGCAGCTCGGCGTTCGCCTGCTTCGCTTCCTGCCATTCGAGCGCGAGCCGGCTGATCCGCAGCACCGAGATCGGCGCCGCTTCCGGCAGCTTCGCGAGGAGCTGGGCAGGCGAGAAGATGCCGGTGGCCGTCGCCTGGTCGGCGCGCAGCCGCACCCACGCCTGCGGATCGTCGATATCCGCGCTCGACAGCCGCACCTCATTGAGGCGCTGCGGCGTGTTGCGCAGATGATAGGCGACGCGCCTCAGCATCAGCTGATCGGCGACGCTGTGCGCGTGCCAGACGACGATCTGGCCCGCGCCGGCCGCGAGCGTCTCGAGTTTCGCGAAGTCGTCGTCGAGCCCGGCCGTCCAGTCCTGCGGCACGTCGCCGATCACGCGCTCCCAGAACGCCGCGCGGACGTCCCGCGTGTCGTCGGCGCCGCGCAGCGGGCCGACCGACAGATCGTCGAACAGCTCGACGACGCTTTCGTCGCGGCCCGCGTCGGCGAGCGCGATGCGAAGAGAAGCGGCGGCGGAGCCGCCCATGGTCACGTGGATGGTGCTCATTGGCCTGTCGTCAACATGAGAAAAGCCGCCCGGGAGCCGGCGCATCGTGCGTCCGGCCCGCGGGCGGCCCCTAGTGTAAGCGAGATGGGCGGTGGCGAGTAACCGCGCGGCAAGACGCCGCCTATCGATCGTCGTAGCTGACGACGACCTTGTCGCTGACCGGATGGCATTGGCAGGTGAGCACGAAGCCGTCGGCGATCTCCTGCGGCTCGAGCGTGTAGTTCTTCTCCATCCGCACCTCGCCTTCGAGCACCTTCGCGCGGCACGTGCAGCAGACGCCGCCCTTGCACGCGTACGGCAGCGCGAGGCCCGCGCGCAGCCCGACGTCGAGGAGGCTCACGCCTTCGTACGGCAGGCGCAGCTTGCGCTTCTTGCCGTCGAGTACGATCTCGAGGTCGGCGGCGGGCGTGTCGTCGGTGATCTCGACGGCGGGCACGCCCGCCTGCGGCAGCGGCGTGCCGAAGCGCTCGACATGCACCCGCTCGTGCGGCACGCCGGCCGCGGCGAGCGCGGCCTCGGCGGCATCCATCATCGGCGCCGGGCCGCAGATGAATGCTTCGTCGATCGTCGCGGCGGGCACGAGCGATTCGAGGAACGCGGTGCATTTGGTCTGGTCGAGCACGCCGTTGAACAGCTCGACGTCCTGCAGGTCGTCCGACAGCACGTGATAGAGAACGAATCGCTCCATGAAGCGGTTCTTCAGATCCTCGAGCGCCTCGGCGAACATGATCGAGTCGACGCTGCGATTGCCGTAGATCAGCGTGAACGCGCTCCGCGGCTCGAGCTCAAGCGTCGTCTTGACGATCGCGAGCACGGGCGTGATCCCCGAGCCGCCAGCGAACGCGACGTACTGCTTGCCGTGGTCGGCGTTCAGGTGCGTGAAGAAGCGGCCGTCCGGCGTCATCACGTCGATCATATGGCCTGGCTGGAGCGTATCGAACGCAAAGTTCGAGAAGCGGCCGCCGCGCACGCGCTTGATGCCGATGCGCAACTCGCCGTCGCGGTCGTAGTCGGTCGTGCCGACGCAGATCGAGTACGAGCGGCGGGTTTCCTCGCCGTCGACGTGTGCCTTCAGCGTGACGAACTGGCCCTGTGTGAAGCGGTACGCGTCGCGCAGCTCGGGGGGCACCTCGAACGATACCGTGACGGCGTCGGCGGTCTCGGGCCGCACGTCGCGAATGCGCAGCGGATGGAATTGCGGAGTCGCCATATCAATAAGGTTTGAAGTAGTCGAAGGGTTCGCGGCAGTCGACGCAGCGATAGAGCGCCTTGCACGCGGTCGACGCGAACTGCGCGAGCCGCTCGGTGTGCGCGGAGCCGCAGCGCGGACAGACGGGCGCGACGAGCGGCTTCGGCATGAAGCGCACGACGCGCTGCGCGGGAGCGGTGCCGGTACCGGTACCGGTACCGCCCCCGCCGCCGCCGCATTGGCCGACGGGCGGCGCGATGCCATAGGCGCGGAGTTTCTCGCGGGCGTCGGCGGTGATCCAGTCGGTCGTCCAGGCGGGCGCGAGCACGGTCACGATGCGGTGCGGCGCTATGCCGGCCTGCCGAAGCGCGGCGTCGATGTCCTCCGCGATCTGCTGCATCGCCGGGCAGCCGGAGTAGGTCGGCGTGATGACGGCTTCGAGCATGCCGTCAGCGGCGCGACGCACGTCGCGCAGGATGCCGAGATCGCGGATCGACACAACCGGAATTTCCGGATCGGGCACGGCCTCGAGCGCGACCCACGCGCGGGAGACGAGCGGATCGTCGCCGTGCGCGGCGGCGGCGCGGCCGATGGCGGCGGTCGTTTGATCGGGGGTGGATGCGGGGAGGGCTGACATCGTCTGGCTCCGTCATTCGTCGCGCCGGGGCTTACCAGGACGCGCCCGGATACTGGCGCGCGACGCTTTGCAGCTCCGCGAGCAGATAGCCCATGTGCTCGGAGTGCTCGCCGCGCTTGCCGGTCGGCACGTACTGGCCGGCCGCGGGCAGCGCGAGCGTCGCTTCGGCGAGCGTCGCGTCGACGTCCGCGCGCCATGCCGGCTCGAGCGACGCGATTGCCGGGCCGATGCCGGCCGCGGCCGCCGCGCCGTCGACGGCGTCCGCCGCGAAGAACTCGCGCGTGTACGGCGTCAGATAGTCGAGCGCGGCGAGCGCGCGGCGATGCGATTCATCGGTGCCGTCGCCGAAGCGGATCAGCCATTCGCGCGCGTGGTGCGCGTGATAGCGCGTCTCCTTCAGCGACTTCGCCGCGATCGCCGCGAGTTGCGCGTCGCCCGACGCCTCGAGCGCGCTCCAGACATGCAGCATCAGCGTCGAATAGAAGAAGTTGCGCACGACGGTCACCGCGTAGTCGAGCTCCGCGTGCGCGGTGCCGCAGAGCGGGCCGTAGTGCGGCAGCTCGACGAACGTGTAGTTCGCGAATTCGCGCTCGGTGCGGAAGTACGCGTAGTCGTCCTCGGTCCGCGCGGCGCCGGTGAGCTGCCGCTCGAGCTCGGCCGCGTGCGTATACAGCAGACGCGCCTGGCCGATCAGGTCGAGGCTCATGTTCGTGAGCGCGATGTCTTCCTCGAGGACCGGGCCGTGGCCGCACCATTCGGCGTTGCGCTGACCGAGGATCAGCGCGTTGTCGGCGAGGCGCAGCACGTAGGCGAGGTGTTGTGGGGTCGTCGTCATGGCCTGCCGCTCACATGTGGTTGATTTCGTCGGGCAGCGTGTAGAACGTCGGATGACGATAGATCTTGTCGCCCGCCGGTTCGAACATCTCGGCCTTTTCGTTCGGATCGGACGCGGTGATCGCCGCCGACGGCACGACCCAGATGCTCACGCCTTCCTGGCGGCGTGTATAGACGTCGCGCGCCATGCGCAGCGCCATCGACGCGTCGGCCGCGTGCAGACTCCCGCAATGCTTGTGGTCGAGCCCTTGCTTGCTGCGCACGAAGACTTCCCAGATTGGCCATTCTTGGTTCATCGCTTTCTCCTGAATCTCCTGAATACGGATGGCGGCGTCGCGCTTCGCGCGCGTCATGCCGCTTGCTGCTGCGCGCGGCGGCGGCGCTTTTCCTCATGCGCAAGCGCGGCTTCGCGGACCCACGCGCCGTTGTCGTGCGCCTTCACGCGGGTTGCGAGGCGCTCCGTGTTGCACGGGCCGTCGCCGTTGACGACGCGCCGGAATTCGTCCCAGTCGAGCGCGCCGTAGTCGAAATGGCCGCGCGCGTCGTTCCACTTGAGATCGGGGTCGGGCAGCGTGACGCCGAGCACCTTGGCCTGCTCGACCGTTGCGTCGACGAACTTCTGCCGCAGGTCGTCGTTCGAGATCCGCTTGATCCCCCATTTGGCCGACTGGTTGCTGTGGACGGAATTGGCGTCGGGCGGGCCGAACATCATCAGCACGGGCCACCACCAGCGGTTCACCGCGTCCTGCACCATCGCGCGCTGCGCGTCGGTGCCTTTCATCATCGCGAGCAGTGCGTCGAAACCTTGCCGTTGATGGAACGATTCCTCCTTGCAGACGCGGATCATCGCGCGCGCGTACGGGCCGTACGTGCAGCGGCAGAGCGGAATCTGGTTCATGATCGCGGCGCCGTCGACGAGCCAGCCGATCACGCCGACGTCCGCCCACGTGAGGGTCGGATAATTGAAGATGCTCGAATACTTGGCCTTGCCTGCGTGCAGTGCGTCGATCAGCGCGTCGCGCGACACGCCGAGTGTTTCCGCGGCGCTATATAGATAGAGGCCGTGACCGGCTTCGTCCTGGACCTTGGCGAGCAGGATCGCCTTGCGCTTCAGGCTCGGCGCACGCGTGATCCAGTTGCCTTCCGGCAGCATGCCGACGACTTCCGAGTGCGCGTGCTGCGAGATTTGCCGCACGAGTGTTTTGCGATATGCGTCGGGCATCCAGTCCTGCGGTTCGATCTTGCCGTCGGCGGCGATGACGGCATCGAATCCGGCTTGTTCGGGCGAATCGGCGGCGGCATCGAGCGGCGCGACGTTGCCGGGGATGTCGAGGGATTGCGTGTACATGGCGATGTTCTCGTCCAGGTGGAATGTTCACGCAGTATAAACCAACCGACCGGTCGGTTAATAGATCATTTTAGCGGATGGGCGAGATTCGCGGATCGGGTGATGGCGATTTGCCGCAGGTGGCATGCCGGTTCTGCTGAAGGATTGCACGGGGTTGCGGGGGAGACGCCTGAGTTCTGTTCCGAAACGTCCGACCCGCCGAACCCCGAACCCCGGCTTGGTGGATTGATGGATTGCTGGTCAGCGGTCAGCGGTCAGCGGCCCGAGAACCGGCAAGCCGGCGCCGAGCATTCGTCCCTCGTTCAACGGAGCGCGCGGACCGACATCAGGCACAATCCAAAGCTTTGCTGCGAGGAGTTTCGAATGACGTTCCGACGTTGGCTTTCCGCTCTTTCATGCGGTCTCGCGCTTGCCGCATCACAGACGGCCAGCGCCGCGCAAGCCACCGCGCCGACACAGCCGACCCGCTGGGTCGCGTCATGGGCGGCGGCGCTGCAGCCGATTCCGGATCTCGCGGCACCGCCGCCGCTGTATCGTGCGCCGGACGTTGCGGGCCGCACTGTCCGCCAGATCGTCTATCCGACGCTCTCGGGACGGGCGATCCGTGTGCGCGTGAGCAATGCGTACGGCAAGACGCCGCTCGTGATCGGCGAGGTGAGCATCGGCCGCTCGGCGGGCGGCGCCGCAGTGACGGACGGCCGTTCGGCTGCCGTGACGTTTGGCGGACGACGCGAGATCGAGATGCCGGCTGGTCAGGAGCGGGAAAGCGATCCGATCGCGTACGACGTGACGGCCGGCGAACCATACGCGCTCAGTCTATATATGGATGGCCGCCAGACGATGACGGCCTGGCATCGTGTCGCGAATCAGGTCAATTACGTGTCCACGCCGGGCAACCATACGGGTGACGTTGCGCCCGACGCATACCGAACGCGCTTCACACAGTCCGCATGGGTGGCCGAGCTCTCGGTCGAGGCGGCGCAGCCGGGCGCGGCGACAATCGCGGCGGTGGGCGATTCGATCACCGACGGCCTGCGCTCGAGCCAGAACCGCAATCGGCGCTGGCCGGACGCGTTCGCGGCTCGCCTCGAGCGAGCGGGAGCGCGCGACATCGGCGTGGTGAATCTCGGCATCAGTGGGAACCGGCTGCTGAGCGATTCCCGTTGCTACGGCGTCGCGCTCGAGCGCCGTTTCGAGCGTGACGTGCTGTCGCGCGCCGGCGTGAAGGTCGCGGTGCTGCTGATCGGCATCAATGACATCAATTTCGCGGCGATGCCCGCCCGTTTGGGGCTCGATTGCGACGCGCCGCACACGCAGGTCGACGCACAGGCGCTGATTGAAGGCTACCGCCGGGTGATTGCTGCTGCGCATGTGCGCGGCGTCGCTGTGTTCGGTGCGACGCTGACGCCTGCGTCGTTGCCGCCTGCGCGCGAGGCGATCCGCCGCCAGGTCAACGAGTGGATTCGGACCTCGGGTGCGTTCGACGGTGTGGTGGATTTCGATGCCGCGCTGCGCGATCCGGCGAAGCCGTCGGAACTGCAGCGCCGCTATAACAGCGGTGACGATATTCACCCGAGCGATGCGGGGTATGCGGCGATGGCCGACGCGGTGCCGCTGGAGCGATTGGTGGCCGCTGCCGGGCGCCGGTGAACGCGCTGTATCGACGGGGTGCGCCACGTCGATACAAGAAATTTAATGAGACCCTTAAAAAGGACTTGCGCGAAAGCGGAATGGTGCCTAGAATCACGCCTCTTTCGCGGTAACGGAAACGTAGCGCGAAAGGGGGAGATGGGAAGTTCCGGTGCTCGGGGCGAGACGGTTGGCGGGTTAGTCG